>JBAHZX010000071.1:0-8012 GCA_037132815.1 Shewanella sp. | reverse complement strand
GAGCACCTAACTTTTTCTTTATCAACAAAGCCTCCACCGCATTAGCCATTGGCATATCTGGCTTTAATAGTACGGGTTGTCGATCCATGTGTTCGCTCACTTTAATCGAATTCATAACATTCCTCAGGGTATTATTTAATCCATTTAACTAACATATTAAAGATACGTACAAAAAACAACTAACCAACCAAAGTAATTCATATTTATTGTTGTATTTTACTCATCAATTTAATATTTATAAAACAACTACTGAAGTGGGACATTTTGACTTGTACATAAAATTTACCCAGATCTAGTTCATGTTTTTATTGGTGCTTTACTTACTCAAACAAAAAGTCTATTTAAGATTGATTTAAATCAATAAATGAGTTTTTTTTAAGCACAAACTGCTTTCGTGAACAATAAATACTCGTTATTAAGAGCTATAACAAAAAAGGTTTAATATGGACACATATTCGGCACTGTATAAACAGGGACGAACGCGTTTGGATATGCTGCGTCACCAACAGACACGAACTCCAGATTCGCTGGTAGATAAAATGAAGCAACATGGGATCACCCGCCGTGATTTCATGAAATGGAGTGCATCAGTTACCGCTATGCTCGCACTGCCTCTGCCATTTAGTATATTAGTCGCCGAAGCGGCCGAAATTGCCGACAGAGTTCCACTTATCTGGTTGCATATGGCAGAGTGCACTGGCTGTTCAGAATCTCTTATCCGCACCGACACCCCAAATCTAGATTCATTGATATTCGATCATATCTCTCTTGAGTATCATGAAACTCTGATGGCAGCTTCAGGTTGGCAAGCAGAAGAGAATCTTGAGAATGCCTTAGAAAGCTATAAAGGTAACTACCTGCTGGCGGTTGAGGGAGCTATCCCAACAGCCAACAATGGTGCATTCCTTACCGTTGGCTGTAAAGGACATACAGGCCTTGAGATTATAAAGCATGCAGCAGAGAATGCAGGAGCAATTATCTCTGTAGGTACCTGCTCTTCATTTGGGGGGATTCAAGCAGCTAAACCAAATCCAACGGGAGCAAAAGGTGTCTATGAAGTTGTCGATAAACCTGTGATAAACCTTGGAGGCTGCCCCCCAAGTGAAAAAAATATTGTGGGCACCCTAATGTACTTCATCATGTTCGGAAAACCACCGGCACTTGATATGTTCAACCGTCCTAAATGGGCTTACGGTGCAAGAGTTCATGATAACTGTGAACGCCGTGGTCGATTCGATGCCGGTGAATTTGTCGAAGAGTTTGGCGACCAAGGAGCTAAAGAAGGATATTGCCTCTATAAAGTCGGGTGTAAAGGTCCTTACTCCTACAACAACTGCCCAACTGAGCGTTTCAATCATCACACCAGTTGGCCAGTATTAGCTGGACATGGCTGTGTGGGCTGCTCTGAACCCAATTTCTGGGATGATATGGCAGATTTTGAAAAGCCTTTAGGCAGGCAGTTACTTCATGGCATTGATGCAACAGCTGATACTGTTGGTGCCGTTATTCTTGGTGCTACAGCAGTCGGTATAGGTGCCCATGCAGTTGCCAGTATTTTTGCCAAACCATTAGAGGAATAATCCATGAGCAAGCGTGTTGTTATCGACCCCATTACCCGCATTGAGGGGCACTTGCGCATCGAAGTTGAAGTAGATGAGAACAATGTCATTCAGAAGGCTTGGTCATCTTCCACTCTATGGCGCGGAATTGAAGTTATTCTCAAAGGCCGTACCGTTATGGATGTCGGCTTAATTGTTCAACGGATCTGTGGTGTCTGTACCTACTCTCATTATCGATGTGGTATTGAAGCCGTTGAAAATGCACTTGGAACTAAAATACCTTTAAATGCAAAATATTTACGTTCCTTGATGCAAACCTCTCTCTACATGCATGATCATATCGTGCATTTCTATCATCTTCATGGACTGGACTTTGTGGATGTTGTTTCTGCATTAAGTGCCGACCCAGCTTTAGCCGCCCAAGAAGCACTTAAATATACTGACAAGCCAATAGCCGCTGGCGAAGGTGAGCTTCGAGTAGTACAGGAGCGAGTGAAAGGATTTGTTGAAACAGGAAAGCTTGGTCCCTTTGCCAATGCTTACTGGGGAAATAGAACTTACAAGTTTACCCCAGAGCAAAACCTTATCGCCCTATCCCACTATCTTAAGGCGTTAGAAATTCAGAGAGTTGCGGCCGAAATGCTAGCAATATTCGGTGGTAAATCACCACACCCACAATCTTTAGTTGTCGGCGGTGTAACATCAGTCAGAGACATGTTGAGTCCAGCACGTTTACAAGAGTGGAAACAGAAACACGCTATTGTTAATGACTTTATCCACCGAGCCTATAAAGCAGACATTGTGATGGCTGCTGCCGCATTTGGCAATGAACCAAGTGTATTAGGTGGAGTTAATGTTAAAAACTTTATGGCCTCTGAGGATTTTATCCTGTCTGACGGTCAGTACCTGTTCAATCAAGGTGTGATTATGAATGGTGACCTTGCAGGAGTCACTGACATTAATCCAGATCTTATCAAAGAGGACGTCACTCACGCTTGGTATCAAGCCGATGAAGCTCAGCATCCGTATGATGGAACAACAGTGCCTGATTATACTGGCTTTGTTGAACGTGACACCGTTTATGGCAAGCTACCTACAGTCGATGGAGATGGAAAATATAGCTGGGTTAAAGCCCCTCGCTATGATAATGAACCAATGGAAGTTGGGCCACTTGCAAGTTTACTTGTTAACTATGCGCGTGGGAATCAAATAGTCATTGATGTCATACACGACTTTTTACAGACAACCGGACTACCTATAGAAGCTCTATTCACCACATTAGGCCGCACAGCAGCGCGTATGCTACAAACTATGATTGTTGCACAGGAGGGGTTAAAGACCTTTGATGCCATGCTCGTCAATATGCAATCGGATCAAGAGACATATACCAAACCTGTAATCGATTCAGATCAAGAGTATATCGGCCACTCAATGATAGAGGCCCCACGAGGAATGTTAAGTCACTGGATCAGGATTAAGAATGGGTTAGTCGAAAACTATCAGGCGGTGGTGCCTACAACCTGGAATGCCAGCCCTGTCGATGCTAATGGTAAAATGGGCCCCTATGAGGCTTCACTCATCGGCTTAGAGCTAGAAGATCCCACCAAACCGTTGGAAGTTATTCGTATTATTCACTCGTTTGATCCATGTATGGCATGTTCAGTACATGTCATGGACTTCAAGGGGCAAGAATTGGGACAATTCAAAATAGACCCCAATGGCCAATAATAGAAAGGGAGGGATAGCAAATGACACAGTCTGCAACCCATACTAGACATCTAATTTTCAGTCCAGCGATCCGTATTTTTCACTGGCTTCGTGCTCTGTCTATTCTTGTTCTTGTTATCACTGGGTTTTATATCTCGTGGCCATTTTTAGTGGCCCCAGAAACAAACGACATTCAGGTACAAAGTTATATTCGCTTTACTCATCTCATTTTTGGCTTTGTTTTAACAGCCATCACATTAGTGAGGCTGTACCTCTTTTTCTTCAGTAAAAGTGATATTGAGCGCCGTTCTTTTAAAGATGTCCTGAGTATTAAAAGTTGGATCACTCAGCTTAAGTCATACCTCTGGAGTGGACACCTTCATAAAGCCGGAATATACGGGCCTTTACAATTTGTCACCTATGCCGTGATATCTCTAGTTGCTGCAGTGATCTGTATTACTGGTTTAGTTCTTTATGCCAATGTATATCACTTAGGGATGGGGGGCATGATATGGGATTGTTCATCTTGGATAACGGCACAAATGGGTGGATTAGCTCAAGTAAGATTATGGCATCACTACCTTACTTGGGCCTTTATTATCTTCGCCCTTATCCATGTCTATATGGCAGTCTGGTCCGGAATTAGATTTAAACATAACTCTGTGGATTCTATCGTTTCCGGTTATGACTATCACAAATAATAAAGGTTAATTTAAGTTTGAATGAAAATATTATTACTCGGAATAGGTAATGTCTTGTTCTCTGATGAAGGTATTGGAGTCCACTTTGTAAATTATATTGCAGAGAATTATCAATTTAGCCATCATCTTCATCAGCTCGATATTTTAGATGGTGGCACCTTAGCACAGGGACTTATTCCCACACTAAGTAAGTACGATTACATGATAATTGCAGATACCGTTAATGCAAATGGAGTAAAACCCGGTGAAGTCTATTTTTTCGACTTCGATAAGGCTCCTACTGAAATTGACTGGCAAGGCAGTGCCCATGAAGTCGAAATGCGACAAACCTTACACATGATGGACATGGTAGGAGATAAACCTAAAACCTACATTTTAGGCGTCACTCCTACCATCCTTGAGCCCATGGTGCTCGGGATCACTAAATGTATTGAAGAGGCCGTGCCTTTAATGGAACAGACGTTAATTAATCACCTTAACCAACTTGATTTTAAATGTAATCGCATCAACAACACCTCTATTATCGCATTAATACCAAGTTCTTATAAACCTAATATTCCATTGGCTTAAAACATATAATGAGAAATATAAAATTCGAATTCAGCTGTTCCCGGCCTGTACCGCTTTATGCTCATCTGTGTAATCAATATCTACATCGTGGATCACTGGATATCAAGATTGGTTTCCATAACTTAACTTACTTCATAGAAGCTAAAGGCGATCTTCATTCATTAGAAGTTCTTGCTGATTCAATTGCCCAAGACTTCCTAATATCAGTTTGGTTAATTGATGCTAAAATCACACTGCTCGAATCATCAATGGGAACGAGTAAACACCTAGATAATGCCAAAATTGAGCAGGAGTTTTGTCAGCAGTGTGTGCCACAATTTGGTGATAATCAATCCCTGAAATTTGGTGAACTCTCATTACATTGTGAATGTTGCCATGGTTCAAATCGCCTTCAAGAAGCACATATAGGTCTTTCCTATCTCGACATCTCTAGCATGCTAGAGATCCTCAATACAAAAGGAACCATCAAGCTACCAGGTAAACCGAGCATAACCCTCAGCCTTACTTCTTTAGAAAAAACAGATCGAGAACAGTTATTGATCTGTAACCCCAATACTATCAATGCACTGTTTTATTTGAAAAAGCATGATGTGTTAGCTCTATCGAGCATTGAGAAACCGTGGATTATGGCTCGTCCAATAAATGATCAGCCGAAACTAACCGAACCGCTATATAACATTCGATTTGCTCACAGCCGTTTATTAATCGTCTTATGTGAACGACTCAAACAACACGGAACAGATTGGGTCTATTACTCTTCAGAAGAAACTGAACCTGCTCTAGTTCGGTTGCATTCAGCGTGGAGCCAGATTAGAGGCAAAGTGATAAATAAGCAGGTGCTATTACCTTTTCACAAGCTCCCCACTCCCCTGCATGAAAAAGCCAGTGCGTATAATATTACTGCCACATGCCAGTATACTGAAATAAGCTGTAACCAACACTCAGCAGAAGCTGAATCACTTGCTGATAGCTTAGAAATTAGTCCTCAAGATGCAGCTGTTTGTGCCCTTCATGCCGGTATACTTGAGCATAAACAAAAAACCAACATCGCAGTGATTTATTTAAGCCAGCACTACAATTGTCAGATACTGACCTTAAATAACAAAAGAAATATAGAGTTGTTTTTCACTTTTCCCGATTTACCTAGTACAGGTTACAATATTTATTATCAATTAGAACAAAGTCCTCATAAGCAGGTAGTAGAAAAATTTAAACATAAATATCCTCAAGATTATCTACGTCTGCTGGATCTTAAATTTACTGGTCCAACTAATAACTTTTCGACGTTATGGGCCATTGCAGCTACCATTCTAGGTCTTCCGTCGAAAAAATCATCCAAAGATGCGTTGAATGATGCCCTAATGAGTGCAGCGATGTCTCACGGACGTTCAAATTCTCCGCGAATTGATTACCCCCTGATAAAAAATAAAACCCACAAGGGACTTAACTGGTGCAAGACCTTAGGCTCACTCATCAGTTTCCGATTAGCTGACGATTCAAATAATCCTAGCCTAGCTTTTGGAATGTTTGATTCTCTCGCAGATTTTATCGCTAACTGGATTGAACATTTAGACCGAAATATTGGTATACACTCTCTCATTCTCGCTGGAGACGAATTAGCCAATCCTATATTAAGTCATCGACTCTCTCTGAGACTAGGTAACAACTTTCCATTAAACGTAAATCGACAACTGGATATCGATGGCAATAACATAGCCATTGGTGGCCTCTACCTTAAAAAACGAAGACGTTACCTATCAGAGAAAAATATCTAATATCAATAGCTATAGTTGATGGGGTCGTTATCAGTCTCCATCCTGTCTCTTTGTCACATCTCATAGCACCTTACCTGCAGCCAACATTTCTTTAGCTGATAGCCTGAAACTTGAGCTTGCAATGTGTCCCAGCCTTCCCAAATCGTCGACCAACTCGCCATACCGGTTCTTTTGCTATCGGTAAAACCACCTAATAAGCCCATTTCATACTCGGATCGCTTTTACCATAATGGTCATTAACCTTATAATGTTGCTGTAAAACTGTCCATTCGTCCTCTTCAAGTACCTTGTCACAACTCTGATTTTCCATACCGATAGCTTCATCAATAAGCCCTTTCTTTCTTAAGTATAACGATAAGCTCATTACTTCTCGCAGTTGCAGTAACCTCACTCCAATAAAGGACAAGATTGACACTGCTATTTCTAGATTATCTGGCTCAGTCATCCCTTGTCTCTCCGCCCCGGCACCCGTTTCCCATGCTTCTGCAGATGAGTCAGTTTCAGTCTATGCTTATAGTATAAATCACGACTTGAAGTGAGATTTACGGCTTAAATAAAGACAAGGCATTTGCAAAAAAAAACAGCAACAAAGGCAAGCTCACAGTCAGCCATTACTCGATGAGTTCCATAAGTGGCTGATAAAATCACAGCCACATGTCCCTCCCCAAAGTAGCTTAGGAAGAGCGATAAGCTACGCGTTAAACCAATGGCCAAAACTGATAAAGTACATCAATGATGGCAGGCTCAACATCGACAACAACCGAGCCGAACGAGCGGTAAACCCCTTCGTTATCGGTCGTAAAAACTGGCTATTTGCAAATACAGAAAATGGGGCGAATACTAGTGCCACATTGTATAGCATGATAGAAACAGCCAAAGTCAATGGACTAACCCACTCAGAACGCCAAAGAACTCTAAATTTTATTCTTGCCTAATTATTAATAGTTATTCCTACACTGCGCTCACGATATGAAAACCACAACCAACCAACCACAATAAAACAACAACCAACAAAATATACAGAGTCAAAAATATATATAACTTTAACTACTAACACTTACAACTATACTTGTTAAGTATATATAAGTTCATTACATCATAAGTAGCTACTAACTAGTTTTTATATCAATATCGTTTCATTAAGGCTAACTAGCCCGTCATTACTCAAGACTACAATAGAATGTGTCTTTTTATTAATGTATAAACCCACCCGACCTTTACCATGTGCAAGCTTAATGTTAACAATGGCGCAGCATCAGTGAGGCACTATTCCTACATCTAGGCGTTGGTTGCATTTTGTACTATTGATAAATGATTTTATCTATGGTTATATTTAAATTGACTTGCACTTACAAGATTAAAAATCAATTCACACCATTTATAAGTTTTATATATAAAAAGGAATCCGTGGTGACTGGGTATTTCGTTCACAAGCAGTAGAGGCACAGAAAAACAATCTGCATAGTAATATATCATTAGTGAGCCTCTCTCAATTTCTGGCATCGCATGTGACCATTTATATGGTATTTTATTTTAACATTAAAGAGGTTTATTATAGTGTTATTTAGAAAGGAAGCTGTTTCCCATCAAAGTGAGCGTTTAACAGGTGCTATTACCTTAGCTCAACCTTTATCAATCAAGCTAACTGTATTTATTTTAGTATCAATTGTTATTGCGATTGTAGCTTTTCTTTTTAGTGC
>JBAHZX010000059.1:0-21739 GCA_037132815.1 Shewanella sp. | reverse complement strand
TGTTCAGTTTACATAAGTTTTAATCAGTGTTTTCAGCAAATTCACTGAGCACTTCAAATACGACTTCGCTTTTGGGTATTTTTCTCTCTATAAGACTCCTTTTATCTTTTGAGGTGTTCGGATGATTAAACACGTAAACACGTAAACACAGGAAATAAAAATGCGGCTCAAATTAGTTAACTAGGCTAAAAGAACTGGCTACACAGTAAAAAAGCATGTTCACTGATGGAAAAAATACCGAGCTGTAGTTAAGTAATTAAACCAGGAATTAAAATGATGGCAGTACCTTATAGATACACATTAAGCAATCTCTTTGGTGAGATCGATTCAAACGAAATAGCGACAAAAGGTGATCTTGATATTCTTCATAAAAACCTGGAAGCGCATTTTAGTAAAATAGAGACTGATTTATTGTGGATTAAAAGACTCATGCTTGGCGTGTGTTTGCCCGTACTTGTCGTAGCGCTTAAATACATCTTTGTAGGTTAATTGTTAAGTTGGGTATTACGAAATCAAACAAAAGACTGGTTAATATTCCTTACTTATGTACAGTAATCAGCCAAAGCAATCCTAATAATGTTAATTAAATTTGTCTTTATTTACCATTAAGTTAATCTTTCGGAGTCAGTGTTATAAAATATGCCAGTATTTAGACTCGGAGTTTGAATTTAAAATGGAACACAGTTTTCTTATCCAGGTTCTGTCGATGCTTGTTATCGCAATCATCTTCATAGCCATACTCAGACGGGCTGATTTACCTGCTATCTTGGCATACCTGATCACTGGCGTGATTAGTGGACCATCAGGTTTCAATTGGTTTAGTCAGCATCAAATGCAATCTGTAGCGGAACTGGGTATTGTCTTATTGATGTTTAGCTTAGGTTTAGAGTTTTCTTTGCCAAGACTCTGGGCCATGAGACGTACGGTATTTGGGCTCGGTAGTGCTCAAGTGGTGGTGACCACCTTGTTGGCAGCCTTTATCTCACTGCTCAGTTCTCTGAGCATAGTGGAGTCACTGGTTGTGGGATCTGCAATTACGCTTTCCTCAACAGCGATTGTGCTTAAGTTGCTCAACGAGCAAGGCTGGCTCAGACGCCGTCATGGTGAACTATCGGTCAGTGTGTTGTTATTTCAAGATCTGGCTGTGGTACCTTTGTTAATCTTGCTGCCTTTACTCGCCTCTGGTGGTGATACTTTATCGGTAAAGAGCATAGGCTTCGCCTTGATGGAAGGTGTCTTAGCTTTTATCGCCCTGATGGCGTTTGGCAAGTGGAGCTTACCAAGGCTGTTCGATGAGGTGGCACGTTCCCGTTCTAATGAACTGTTTATGCTATCTACGCTGGTGGTGGCCTTGTTGACAGGTGCCTTAACCCAATGGTTAGGTTTATCTATGGAGCTTGGTGCTTTTATGGCTGGCATGTTGTTAGGAGAGAGTCAATATAAGCGGCAGTTAGAGGCGGATATTCGTCCTTTCAGGGATCTCTTGATGGGCTTGTTTTTCATTTCAATCGGCATGTTAATTAATTTTAGCATCGTATTGCAATTTTGGTGGCAAATTTTAATTATTTTGATTGCCGTAATAATAGGCAAAGCCTTAGTGGTATTTGCCTTGCTCAGACTGGCGAAAGAATCATTTAGGATCTCAGTAGCCACGGCTCTAAGCCTAGCTCAGGTGGGTGAATTTAGTTTTGTAGTACTGGCATTGGCGGTGAATTATCAACTGCTTGATGTTGAACTCAGTACTAAACTTGTGATGGTAGCAGTGTTATCTATGGCCATTGCTCCCTGGCTAGTACGACATAGTTTAGATATTGCCCGTAGACTGCAAGGAGCCCAATCTACAGGTGATAAAATTTTAGTGATAGAGCCCCAAATTGAGCATAAAAATGATCTGGTATTGATATTAGGTTATGGGCGAGTAGGCCAGACTATCGCGCGCTTTATGAAGGCCGAGGCGGTGCCATTTTTAGTGTTGGACTTAGATCCTACCCGGGTTTCTGAAGCACGAAAGGCCGGTGAGCCTGTGTATTTTGGTGATGTGTGTAAAAGAAGCATACTTAAACAGGCTAAAATTAGGGAGGCGAAGTTAATTGTATTGACCTTCAGTAGTAGTCGTGTTTTAGAGGAAGTGTTACCTCTTTGCCGTCAACTGGCACCCGAGGCTAAAATTTTAGTGCGTACCCGAGATGACTCCGGTATGGAAGAGCTCGAAAAAGCTGGGGCCAGTCAAGTTATTCCTGAAACCTTAGAAGGTAGCTTAATGCTGGTCTCTCAGGTCTTATACCAGTGCGGAGTACCGCTTTCACGCATACTAAAACGTTTAGAGTATGAACGGCGTAACCATTACAAGTATCTTCATGGCTTCTTCTCTGGTGCTGAGACAGATTTTACTCTGGAGCATCTTCACGCAGTGGCTCTGCCTAAAGACGCTTGGGCCGTTGGAATAACTTTAGCCGAAATCCCTTGGGATAAACTCAAAGTTGAGCTAAGGGCGGTGAGACGCAGTGGAGCCGAAGTAGAAAGTCCAGCACTCGATTGGAACATACAATCAGGCGATATCCTGATTATCCTAGGAAAACCTAGGCGGATCGAGAAAGCTGAAAATTACCTATTACAAGGCTAAATTAAAAAGTATATGACAATATGAGTGCATGAGTTTCTGGTGAGGTACGGCAGTTAACGTTATCGAAATTAGAAAATAGAAACGAGAACCTCAATCAGTGATTAATTTCAGTAATTTGGAAATCTCTATTTATTTATTTATCTTTCTATTTACTTACTTACTTACTTTAAGAAGTCACGCAGTTCATCTATTTGACACATGGCATCCTGATAGCCTAAATCAATAAGGGCGCTGCAGTAGGCCTGTTCAAATAGCAGATAAGAGACGATGCTTGAGTCGGTATCTTGCTTGATGCCAATAGGCCTGAGTATTGCTTTTACTGCTGTTGGCATCTCCTTGTAGTAATAGGATGCCAGTTGACTCAAGTCTTCACTGGGTTTAATGACTAAGGTTTCTATCTTCGTCAGCGGCAGTGACTCGCTCTTCTTTTTAGGGATCAATTCTAGTGTGGCGTTGATCCGCTCTAAACGTTCTAGATCACTGTTTAAGGTATTACTGAAAATGGTATCGAGCAGGTGACCGGTAATGGTCGCCGCCTTAGGGTGATGGGCTAATTTTTTTGGCTGTTGTTGGTGAGGACTCTCTAAGTTTATTACCAAGATTTTTTTAGCTCCAAGGTGAATAGGGCTACTCAAAGGGGCGAGTTGATGCACTGAGCCATCGCCATAATAGCCCTGACTGAGCTTAATTGAGGGGAATACTAATGGAATAGCCGAACTGGCGAGCAGATGTTCGGTGTTGAGCTGGGCGCGTTGACCACTGCGCCTGTCCCTATGCCAGTCAGCTATCTTATGACTGCCTTGAAAGAAGGTGACCGATTTCGATGTGTTATAGCAGGAAACGTCGATACTTAAAGCATTGAGGGCACCACTGGCAATATTTCTGTCGATGCGGATGAAGTTGATGAGCTGGTTGAGCATATCACGCAGGGGATCGCTATTAAACAGGCTACCAGCATTGGTGTTGATCTTGTCATCTTGTAGGCTCATAAGTAACATTTTGCACAAATGCCCCAGTATTCCTTTGGCTGAAGATTTATATATCTTTTCGGTTCTAAAGTTACGCCATACCCACTCGAGTTTACGCACTCCTAAATGAAAGCAGGAAGCATGGGTAGCGATAGAGGTGCCGTTGATGGCTCCGGCAGAAGTACCGCAGATTATCTTGAAGGGAATACCATGATTACGTGGATAAAATTGTACTATGGCTTTAAGCACACCTACCTGATAGGCAGCCCTAGCTCCACCACCACCGAGCACAATTGCTGTTTGTTCTGGCAAATTTTTCTCCATCTTTGGTTCATTGGTTTAATTAAAGCCTCTAATGTGGAAGAAAATCAAGTAGATTAGTAGATTAAACTTATTGGGTATTTTTTTATAAATAGCCCATAAAAATGCGCCCCCTTGTGGAGTGCGCATGGGTATCAATACAAGTCAAGCTGGTCGCTTAATTGCGTGAGATCACTCGGCTGACTTAAGAAAGTCGAGTAGCTGATCAAATGGTATCTCTTGCTTCTCACCGGTGCGACGGTTCTTATATTCGAATACGCCTTTATCGATATTGCGATCGCCGATAACCACAACATGTGGCAGACCCACAAGTTCCATGTCGGCAAACATCACCCCTGGGCGCTCTTTACGATCGTCAAACAGGACTTCGATACCCGCATCATTCAAATCTTGATACAGCTTTTCGGCCATATCTTTAACGCGATGTGACTTATGCATGTTCATCGGTAAGATACCTACGGTGAACGGCGCAATGGCTTTTGGCCAGATAATGCCGCGCTCGTCATGGTTCTGCTCAATTGCAGCAGCTACTATACGGCTCACACCCACACCATAACACCCCATAAGAAGGGTCTTAGATTTACCATTTTGATCCAGTACATTGGCATGCATAGATTCTGAGTAGTGAGTTCCTAACTGGAAGATATGACCCACTTCGATACCGCGAAGTAGGGCGATAGTGCCTTGACCACAAGGACTTGGCTCACCTTCAATGATGTTACGTAGATCGGCTGTTTCAGCCTGAGGCAGATCGCGCTCCCAGTTGATCCCGAAATAATGCTTGTTTTCTTGGTTAGCTCCAGCGCCAAAATTGCTCATTACATTGACGCTGTGATCGATAAACACCGGAATATTCAGGCCCACAGGGCCGATAGACCCCGGTCCTGCACCAATGCTCTTGCGTATATCGGCTTCATCGGCAAATTCAAATGGAGCCAGTACCGCCGCTATTTTTTCAGCCTTAACTTCGTTGAGTTCATGGTCGCCACGAATCACTATAGCCACTAATGGAACTTCGTCAGTTGCCCCTTTAACAATTAAGGTTTTGACTGTTTTTTCGATAGCAATATCGTGTTGCTCGACGAGTTCGGCTATGGTCTTAGCATTAGGGGTATCGACCAGCATCATCTTGTGGGTTGCAGGCCCACGGCTATCGGTTGGCTTGGGTGCTTTGGCCTTTTCGATGTTTGCGGCATAATCGCTTTCGGTCGAGTAGGCGATCAAGTCTTCACCGCTATCGGCCAGCACGTGAAATTCATGAGACATGCTGCCACCAATAGAGCCTGTGTCAGCTAATACCGGTCGGAAAGACAGGCCCATACGCTCGAATATGTTGTTATAAGCTTGGAACATAGCCTCGTAGGTGACATCCATAGATGCTTGATCAAGATGGAAAGAGTAGGCATCTTTCATTAGAAATTCACGAGAACGCATCACACCAAAGCGAGGGCGAACCTCATCACGGAATTTGGTTTGGATCTGATATAAGGTCAGAGGCAACTGCTTATAAGAGTTTATCTCTTTACGGATGATATCGGTGATGACCTCTTCGTGAGTTGGACCCAATACGAAGTCACGGTTATGGCGATCCTGAAAACGCAGCAGTTCGGGGCCAAATTTCTCCCAACGACCCGTCTCAATCCAAAGATCGGCGGGCTGGACCATCGGCATTAAGATCTCTACAGCACCCGCCTTGTTCATCTCTTCACGGACGATAGCTTCTACCTTACGCAGAACTCTAAGTCCTGTCGGCAACCAGCTGTACAGACCTGAAGCGTTACGGCGAACCATGCCCGCACGTAACATTAATTGATGACTGACCACCTCTGCATCTGCGGGGGTCTCTTTTTGTGTTGAAAGCAGGTACTTGCTTACGCGCATTACCGATATCCAGTTCAGAAATAAATTGGTCGACATTTTATCATCTGTGGGGCTTCTGTCTACCAAGTAATTGGTCTTCTAATGAAAGCTGATAACATTTTCCTTATGGGGTGTTGGTATTGGGTACATTAAAGTATTAGCCCGCGCGTAAACTTAAAATCCCAGCAAGTTCTATTGGCTCAGGGTAGCGACAAAACTCTGCATCTTTTTTATCAATGGCATAGATAGACATTCTATCGGCTAGTTCGTTACCTTCAATCCCAATATGAGCAGCGACATGAGAGATAACCAGCTTTTCTTTAAGCTCGTCATACAGGGTATGTGAGGCTTTAATGATATCCAGATTCTTGATGTCACCGGCAGCTTTACGTTTCCATCCTTTGGCTTTCCAAGCATAGGCCCAATTGGTGATGCTATTGATTGAGTATTGGGAGTCACTGCGAATGAACACAGACTTGCCTGATGCCAAGCTTTTTTTTGCTATTAACAGTGCTTGGTGCAGTGCGTTGAGCTCGGCTGAGTTATTGGTGCCATTGCGGTTATACAGGCCGTACCAAAGTTCAGATAATATATTATCTCTATACACCGCAATGCCAGATCCAGCCTTACCTGGGTTAGGCTCACAACCGCCATCAGTATAGATCACTACATTATAATCAGCGTTAGAATTCGATGTTTTAGTCGTAGAGGCTTGATGATTTTGACTTAAACTAGATGATTTAGCTGAATACACACTCGATATGCCTGTTGAAAATGCGGCGTCTGCTTCAGCTTTTGTCTTGAAAGATTTGTATTTGGCTTTAGGAAATTTATCGACCTGACGTTTGGCTTTATCCCAAGTGGTAAAGATTCCAGTTTCTCGCCCTACCCAAACTACATAAAACTTTTTAGCCATTTGATACTCTTAAATTTTATGAAATGTACACTGCCTCATAAATAGGCAGTGTACATTTAGTATTCAGGGTTTTACCCCACAGGTTTTAGACTAGAGTTTAGCGAGTTTGTCATCAAGATCTGTTATTAAATGCTGCATGATCTCTTGTACTGAAGTATCTTTCGTCAACTCATCCATGAATATTTTAAAGGTTACTAGCACATGGCCGTCGTCTTTAATTCGTTTGTTTTGCATCGAGAAATAGGCAGTCTCTGCCTCAGCTTCCCTAACGACAAATCCATCCAGTTCAAAAACACGGTTACCTGAACGGCCGTGCCATTTTGTAATTCGGCTTAATCCAATTTCGCAAGATTGATTAAATTCAATATGATTTTGCCATGTGGTGGGATGGGTGGGATCTTTAATGTGTGGACATCGAACGGTATAGTTGTATACATGTGAAATTGCTGTCATATATTACCTACTTGTTTGCGAATACTAATGCCATCATAGACATTGCTTTTCTAATCGGTCAACTTTAATTCGCCTTTACTCATATAAGTTTACTTTCTCAAGTTTTCTCTTCTCAATGAGTATAGTGAACTTACTATCACTCTTTTTAGCATAACTCAAACTTTATGCTAGATCTCACTCTTCAACTATTTATCTTTATTGTTCATCTTAGGTTAATAAATCAACCGCTAAATGAATGCCTAGCTGCGTGTCAGTTATCATTGCGATCTAAGTAACCATTGACCTGAGATGAGTCACAAATTTACAAGTCGAGCCCATTAGGGCTAGACTTGCAAAGGAATGCTGTTACTCACTAAAGTGCATTGGTAAAGATTTGACAGATCTCTTCATGTGTTGCCTGCTTAGGGTTGGTAAATCCACATGCATCTTTAAGGGCATTATCAGCCAGTGTCGGAATATCTTTGGCTTTAACACCTAGTTTTGTTAAATTCTCAGGGATCTTAACCGCAGTGGCCAGCACCTTGATCGCATCAATGGCAGCGTCAGCGCCTTGTTCGTCACTCATACTTGATACATCGACGCCCATGGCCTTGGCTACATCTTTGAGCCTTGGTGCTGTGACTTGTGCATTATACTGCTGAACATGTGGTAGTAAGACTGCATTACAAACACCATGTGGTAGGTCGTAGAAGCCGCCCAGTTGGTGAGCCATGGCATGGACATAACCCAAGCTGGCGTTGTTAAATGCCATTCCTGCCAGAAATTGAGCATAGGCCATCTGATCTCGCGCATCAATATTTTGACCATTATCGACAGCTTCGATCAGGCTAGACTTGATCAGTTCGATGGCCTTGATAGCACAGGCGTCTGTGATGGGGTTAGCGCCAATAGACACATAGGCTTCGATAGCGTGCGTCAGAGCATCCATACCCGTTGCCGCTGTGAGTTCTGCAGGTTTGTCTAGCATCAATTCTGGGTCATTGACCGATAAGATTGGAGTCGTGTGCTTATCCACAATAGCCATCTTAATATGACGGGACTCATCTGTAATGATACAGAAACGTGTCATTTCACTCGCGGTGCCAGCGGTAGTATTAATGGCCACAAGTGGTAGTTGTGGCTTAGAGGAGATATCCAGACCTTCGTAGTCCTTGATGCTGCCACCATTGGTTGCGACCAGTGCGATACCTTTGGCGCAATCATGAGGGGAGCCACCACCGAGGGAAATGATGAAATCACAGTCATTGCTCTTGAGTAGTTCTAGGCCCGCTTCGACATTGCCTGAAGTTGGGTTTGGTTGCACACCATCGAAGATAGTTGTCACTATTTCTGCAGCGTCTAACTTTTCTGTGACCTTGCCGACCAAGCCTATCTCTATTAAGGGTTTATCGGTAACAATCAGTGCGCGTTTAAATCCTAAGTTCTTGATATCACCCATGGCATCGTCGAGAGCGCCTTCACCTAGCACATTGATTGATGGGATAAAAAATCTAGCAGCCATAAAATCACCTTTATACTCATTATATTAAAAGTTATTGTTTTTTCTGAGTACCAAATTACCAATCTTGTTTAGTTAAAGGTGTGAACTAGCTCTAAAAAAGGGTTAATTAAGGGGAATGTTTGCAGAGAAATTAGAGACCGATGACTAAAACTGTATATTTATGAAGTAGAACGGGTATATAACAATCGGCATAAGCTTAGTTTGTATGATAAATGCCTGTTACTTAGCCAGATTTTATCGCACTTTACCAGCATCTGCCGACTCACCCCTGAATCACTTATACTCGGTGGTATCGAATATAAGTTTAGGTTATTCAAATGCTTGATGACGATAAAAGGAAGGTAAAAAAGGGCAGCACCTCCTTTTTAAAGAGTGGGCTGCCTGATGATCATTTAAGATCAAAGGGACTACGCTAGAAGTCCCAAGGAGAATAAGAACATGAAAATTTTCTTCGCGTTCATATTCTTTGATACCCAGATAATGGATAAGTTCAATAAATTGATTGTATTTTTACCAGTCACTTAATTTATTTCTATTTTGTTTATTAATAAAGTAAATCTTTTATCTCTTTTTCTATAGCTTCAGGCTTAGTGGTAGAAGAAAATCGCGTTAATACTTTTCCTTTGTTATCAATTAAGAATTTTGTGAAATTCCATTTAATTCCATTGCTGCCTAAAAAACCCTTAGCCTCGGATTTCAGGTATTTATAAAGAGGATGTGTCTTGGGGCCATTAACCTCTATTTTCTCAAATAGGGGGAAGCTTACACCGAAGTTAAGTTCACAAAATGAAAAGATTTCACTCTCGCTGCCACTTTCTTGAGCTCCAAACTGATTGCAAGGAAATCCAAGGACGACAAATTTTTCAGGTCCATATTTTTTATAGAGTGTCTGCAGACCTGCATATTGAGTGGTAAAGCCACACTCACTTGCCGTATTAACTATCAATATTACCTTATTTTTGTATTCAGATAGAGATAATGGTTTTCCCTGAATATCATTTACTGAAAAGTCATAGACGGATGTCATGTTTGGATCTCCCGTGAGTGTTTTAGATAATTTAACAGTAAGCATAGTTCTGATCAAATCCACTTTTGTATTGCACTCTATTTGCAAGAGGTGGCTTATAAGGGAACCATCATTCTCTTTTCATTCGAGCGATAAACATGCTGTCGGTATCGGCTTGATAAGGCAGTATAGTGTACATTGTTGACTTGTCGCTGGTAAATGGATGGGTGATGACTTCCAGCGTGAAGTCAGCGTGCTGGGCTAAGAAAGCATTGATGACATCTTCATTCTCTAAAGGTGACAGAGAACAAGTGGCATAAATTAATGTGCCACCGGATCGCACTGCTTGACTAGAGCGGCTGAGAATATCCAGTTGTAAGTTTGGTTTATTCTGAACGGCGTCAATAGTATCTATCCAGCGCATATCCGGATTGCGTCGCCAGGTACCTGTGCAACTACAAGGTGCATCGACCAGTACACCATCGAAGTGATAATGAGGTACTGGAAGCTCATTTGATCTCCAGGGAGAAGTTATTATGTGATTAAAACCAGCACGTTTAGCACGCTTATTCAGTTCCTCTAAAGGTTTTCGGCGTATATCTGAGGCGATAATAGTGCCCTTAGCTTGCTTGTCTTTGCCTAGCATCAAAGATTGGAGTTGTAGGCTTTTACCACCTGCACCACAGCAGGCATCCCACCAGTGGTCATCGGCATTAGGACTGCAAACCTGACCGACGACTTGTGAGCCTAAATCCTGTATTTCTAGCTCGCCATTTCGATATAGTGATAAGCCATTGAGGTTAATATTCTTGTGGCCAAGGTTGATGCTATCGCCAAAATATTCACTCGCAGTAGCGGTGATACCTAATTGTTCTAGATTTTTTATGGCTTCATTCGTGTCGATATTCTGTACTCTGGCCCAGATAGGAGGGCGTGAGGATAGGGCTTCGACCATAGCTAAGCGTTGTTCGGCATCTTGTATGGGACAAGTCTGCCAAAACCACAATGGAACCAGATCATCAGTTGTAAATTTGATAGCTGGAAACTGACTGGCTAGCCAGTCACATTTTGCTAATACGTTATCTAAAGGTGTTTCGGCATCAAGAATGATTATTTTTTGCTGATCAGAAAATGCTGCCCAGGCCGCAATAAACGACGCCCATGAGTGGGATGCTAATCGAGCGTTCACTGTAAGGATTGTAAACCAAGCTTGGATGCTCGTATTTGTAGTGCCAGTATGAGTAAAGAGCTTGTTTAACCATCCCCACCACCGAAACAGAGCAAACAAACTCTCACGAATGACGCGCCTGTCTTTAGAACCATGCTTCTTATTGACTCTAAAGTATTCCCCCACAACACGATCAGCTGGCTGCTTTTTCTCCATCACTTGAGTAAATAATTGGAGTATGGTGTTCGCGTAGCTAAGGGCACGCTTTTGTGCTGAAGTCTCGGCGTTTATTGTTTTAAACGAGGTCGCTTTAATTTCGTTTAAAAATGTCACGATTGTGAGGAGGCTATCAGCTGTTGTTCCCATTGCCGAATTAAGAGTTGAGTCAGATGTTGGATCAGAATGACTTGTGTTCAAGGCGTCGCCCATGGGTAGTTATCTAGAATGGTATTTATCAGGGGATTATAGCAGATGTATACAGGCCTTAGAATAAAGGCTGGGTGCATTATTGGGGCTTATGTTGTATTTGGAGGGGATTTTCAGCGAACACGAAGGGAATGTATAAAGTTAGATTCAAATAGTTAAGTGCACAAAAAGTGCTAAAAAGCGTGTTCCTATGGTGGGTCATAGGTGGCGTAAAGATGTTAATTGTATGCTAGTTTATTGATTTATATAAATAAAATGTGCGCATATGGTCTCCCCACAGGGACTCGAACCCCGATCGATCGCTTAGGAGGCGACTGCTCTATCCTGTTGAGCTATAGGGAGACGTCAGTGATTATACTGATTTTCGTCTCGATGAAAAGCTATTGAGTTTAGTTGCTTATTTATCATGCAACTGAACTCTTTGGTATCAGTTCGACGCTGACGTTTTGTAACCATGAACATCTTGATTGGTTATCGTATTATCCACAATCAAGGTGGTCATATTGATTAACCAAAATGGGGTTTAGTGGAGCTGACATCAAAAAAAATTCATTGAAATTCACATTTTTTATAATTTAAGTTTGATATATTTTTATTGCTGAGTATTCTTATCGCTCTTGTGAACTAAAATTATATTTGCCAATCTAGTTCGTGACAGGTTAGTTGCATTATCGAAGAGGTAAATATGCAGTTAAAATGGATAGCATCGGTCGTTGTGGCACTGGCTCTGAATCATGGGTTTAATGGAGTAGTGTTCGCTTCTGAAATAATCGCCGAGCAACAGGGCAAACGTTCCTTACATAAAGTATCTTCAGTTAAACAGCCTCAGGTCGTGGTCCTTTATAATGATGAAAGAGATCCCCTTGAGGGGTTTAACCGGGTCATGTGGGATTTCAACTATCAATTTTTGGATCGGTACTTTTATCGTCCTGTTGCTCATGGGTATAAGGATTATTTACCAAGACCGGTAAAAAGTGGTATCAATAACTTTGTGAGAAACTTCGAAGAACCTAGTGCCTTGGTGAATAACGCACTTCAAGGTAAGTGGGGGTGGGCGGTAAATGCGGGTAGCCGTTTTACTATTAATACCACTCTAGGCCTATTAGGTGTCATAGATGTGGCGGACATGATGGGACTGCCACGTAAGCAAGACGAGTTTAATGAAGTGCTTGGTTATTATGGGGTTGCTAACGGTCCGTATTTTATGGCTCCCTTTCTTGGGCCTTATGTGACCCGTGAACTCGCTTCAAACTGGGTCGATGATTTATACTTTCCAATATCAGAGCTTACCATGTGGCAGTTACTCGTTAAATTGGGGTTGAAAAATCTGCATAATAGAGCCGTTGCAATTGATCAAGAACGTTTAGTTGATAATGCATTGGATCCTTATACTTTCGTCAAAGAAGCTTATTTTCAATATATGGATTATAAAGTATATGATGGAAATATTCCGGTAGATCAAGATCAAGATGATCTACTCGATGAATATATGCATGAGTTGGATTAAAAGAAGACTCAATAACTACTAATTTGTACTCGACATAGTAGCCAGAGCTTTCTAAAAGGACCATAGATGGCGCTAGAAGAGATAGTTATATTATTGGTTGAAGACGATCTTGTTTTTCGTCGAATTGTCGCCACTTTTCTCTGTAGTAGGGGAGCTAAGGTTATTGAGGCGAATAATGGTGTACAGGCGTTAGACAAGTTTAAGCAATATACAGTAGATATAGTGCTTGCAGATCTGAGCATGCCTATCATGGGGGGCTTAGACATGTTGAAGAATATGTCTAAGCTCAACTCTAGCATCCCCTTAATCGTGATCTCCGGCAATAAATTGCTGGCCGATGTAGCTGAAGCATTGCGTTTGGGTGCCTGTGACTATCTGGTTAAACCAGTATCGGATCTTTTTCTGATTGAAAATGCCATAATGCAATGCTTAGAAGCTCATCTCTCCAAAGAAATACACCTGGATGATTTAGTCGAGTTATCTCATCAAGAACTGCAGGAAAATTTGGCACTGTTAGAGCAAAATGAGCACGCTGCCAAGAGTGTCCAACAGCAATTATTTCCACCTTCTCAGATAAACTATTTAACTGCAAGAGTTGACTACAGCTTATATAAATCTGATGAGGTTAGCGCTTACTTCATCGATACTATGAATGTTGGCGATAACTATCTGGTGATGTATATGGCCCACTTTCATCCTCAAAACAATCGGGCGGCATTTGCCAGTGTCTTGCTCAAGAGCTTCGTTAACCAGAAATTGAAATCATATCGAAATGGTACGACCCGAACGATTATCGAACCATGCAATATGCTGGGTTATCTTAACGAGCGTATGACTAAATCTGGCTTAGATATCTGTATTGACATTGTTTATGTTGTCATTGAGCTAAGCCAATACAGGGCATCGATTGCCCAAGCGGGTAATGGTCTTCATTGTTACATTAGAAATCAGCACAGGTTAACCCCTATTGCCCTTCCTGACTCACTGCAGTTAGGCATTGTTAATTTGGGATACCCCAGTACCCAATTCCACACTTTTATGCCAGGAGAACAGCTGTGTATCACCTCTAGTAAACCTGAGCACAAACAGATGCTACTAGATAATCAGTTCCACGGTCTGGCTTACGACACAACAATCCCCACTGGTGGATATATGCAGGTATCGTTTTATAATAATAAGATCCTAGGAAGTATGAGAAAATAGGCTCTTGTACTGTACCTATAATGAACACCTAGATACTTTTTAATAAAAAAGCCTCGCTATTACTAGCGAGGCTTTTTGAAATCGTGTTTCAGGTTATTTTTATTCCTAGCATCTAGGAGCTAAAAAAGTTGAACTTTTAATTAACGTTTTATTCCTTCATGGTCTGCAGTAACAGCGATCTCTTCTTCGAGTGCTTCCTCTTCAGTATGAACATGACCGCCTTCTGCACCGTGCATCCAACTTACTAGCTTATCAGCCATAAAGTAGAGAATGATCCCCGCGACTGCCGATGTGATTGCGATACCAGCGAAGATAGACATAGCGTTAGCCAGTTGTTCTTCTTTTGGTCCATCGTGACCGATGAATGAACCCACGTAGCCACCTATCTTGTTTGCAGCAGCAATGAATAGGAACCATGCGCCCATCATAAGAGAGGCTATACGCAGCGGAGCAAGCTTAGTCACCATAGAAAGACCAATTGGAGATAAACAAAGCTCACCCATCGTATGGAAGAAGTATGCACCGACTAACCACCACATGCTTGATTTAACATTAGGATTTCCGTCCATTTCAAGTACTGCACCTATCATAAATAGGAAACCAATACCGAGCAGAACTAGACCTAACGCAAATTTAACGGGTGAGTTTGGTTCATTCTTGCCTAAACGGATCCAGATGGATGCAATAACTGGCGCGAAGATAACGATGAACATGGCGTTAAGAGATTGGAACCAAGTCGTTGGTACTTCGAAATTACCGATGGTACGGTCGGTAAATTCATTAGTGAACAAGTTCAATAGACCACCGGCTTGTTCGAAACCAGCCCAGAAGATGATAGTGAACAGACCCATGACCATGATCACCTTGATGCGATCACGCTCGATTCTAGTTAAAGGTTCTTTTCTGACTTGGCCGGTCTCTGCCGCTTTGGCTTTATCTAACTTGGCAGCAGGATATCTACCTATGTCGCCTAGTAGTTTTTGTGCGAAGAAATATTGGATGATGAGAGAACAAATCATACCAACACCGGCGCAGAAAAAGCCTGCCTGCCAGTTGTTAACGAAAATATCCTTGCCTTCAAAGACAATGGTTTGACCGAAAGAAGTGTAGGCCCAAGCGACAACAAATCCTGCCAGCGCTGCACCAACATTGATACCCATATAGAAGATAGTGAATGCACCATCACGGCGATGATCTCCCTCCTCATATAGATCGCCAACCATGGTAGAGATGTTTGGCTTAAATAGGCCGTTACCTAAGATTAACGTACCCAAACCAATATAGAATACTAGTACCTCAGAGCCTGGGATCCAACTGTGTGGTGCTGCTAGGGTAAACTGTCCAATTGCCATTAGAGCGCCACCAATCATAATAGCGCGGCGTTGGCCGAGATAGGCATCGGCTAACCAACCACCAATGAGGGGCGTTAAATAAACTAAACCAGTGAAAGTACCATAGAGAGAGATAGCGTCGGCGCTTGACCAACCTAAACCATGACCCCCTTCAGATTGAACCTTATCGACCAAATACAGTACCAAAATGGCACGCATTGAGTAATAACTGAACCGTTCCCATAATTCTGTTGTAAACAACAGGAACAATCCCTTCGGATGTCCGAGTATCGTCCCTTGGGGTTTTGCTACTCTCATTAAATCTTCCACCTTCGCTTGTGATTGCCTGCGGGACAATGGTCACCACAGAAAAATTGTTATTATTTTATTTGACACTATTGTAGCTTCGTGTAGCGATATCAAGTCAATGATAAATTGCAGTAGTGTAACGATGGCTAACTACAATTTAGCTACAGACTCTATATTGTCATATTTAATATTTTATATACTACGAAACTCATCCTATATACCCTTTTCTTATTACTAATGTCAATTTTGCGGGAACAAGTGCTGAGTATTTAGGCAGGTTGATGTGTAAGAATGGGAGTCTAAACAGATATTGTTATACAGGAAGGTAACAGTTCTAATTTTTATCACGTCTTAGTCCACATAATCTATGCATTATACGTTTTCTCGTTGTTTCCCCATTACTTCCTCATTATACTCATACTATAAATACAATTTTTCTACATATTTTATGTGTATGAACAAGTGTTTGAAAAACACATAAATGCAGTCAATTAGAGTAAAAAGTAAAAATGAAAGCTTGGTACCTCCTTTATTGTAAACCCCGAGGCGAAGCAAGAGCCATACATAATCTAGCACTGCAAGCAATAGAGACATATTTACCAACGATCGGTCAACTGAAAAGGGTTAAGGGGCAAGTCACTGTCAAACGTATACCTTTGTTTCCAGGTTACCTATTTATATATTTCGATCCACAAATAACCAGCGTTGCTCGTATCCATTCAACCCGTGGTGTTGGGCGTATCGTAGGTTGCAAAGAGTTAATGACCACGGTCGATGACAGCATTATTCATAGCATTAAGATGCATGAGCATAAATTATTATCTGAGCTTCTTCCTGAACTCAAAAACGCAGCGGTAAACCCCGAAAATTTAGCAACTGCAGATGTAAAGTTTACACAAGGAGGCAAGATACGCTTCACTGAAGGCCCATTTGTAGAGTTAGAAGGTATCTTCGAAGAGAAAAATGGCGATAAACGTTGTCATGTACTGTTCGAGATTATGGGGCAACAGAAACAAATTTTGGTGCCTATTAACAGTGTGTTACCTATCTGACCTAGATTGCATTGGTAGACTACTTTTTAACGTATTTTTATATTAAGTCAATTTGTAATTCTTGTGTGATTCAGGCCTGCTTGAGCCATCAAGAAGCGATGACGCCATAAAAATGTTATATGGTAAATATTTGCCGCTTCTCTTAAGTTAATTTCAACACCATACAACGAGCATACTCTTCCCATAGATGACTTATATAATTTAGCTAAAGGCGTATTAGTCTTGAATCTGCCAGATTTTTAAGCAACTCTTACAGCAATATCTTTGTATCGCCCCCCGACTTATCCCATTTATTAAATGCTTAAAGTGGCAGTGTGGGTATTGAGGTGAAACCGAAAAAGTGCTGGATAAGCTCATTCGCACTCATATTAATATCTAATCGATTGAATTTGCTGATAAACCATCTCCATTTGCGCTGATGTCATGGAGGGAAATACTTTAGTTATCTGGTTAAGCTTTCCTTCAAAAATTTTCGGATTCATTGCTATTACCTTCAATAAGTTAGACTGATTCATAAGTTTAGGCAACTATTAGCTACAATAGAGCCAAAAATTATCATTTCGATTCATTAATGAACAGTAATTAAAGTAGTAATAAAGTATAGTAGAGGGCGCTCGATGCTGATTTCGTGAGCGGAAGACCGCAGGTTCGGCGGTTTAATAATTTAGTCCAAGCTAAAGATTTCAAGGTATGGATTACTGAGTAACAAGCTCTTGCTGTCACTTCTATCCAACAAGTTTAAATTAGCTATAAAAATTAAAATCCATCACAGGAGGGTAATTTGGAAGCCGTAATCCATGGGCGGTAGCGTGTCTTAAGCTTAGTTAAGTCTAAGGTTTTCTTGTAGTGTGTATTGAATTTTGATTACAATAATTCTATCTCGAACTATTCATTTAGGTTAGTTTTAGCGAGAATAGACCTAGTTATTTAGTGTTAATGTCGGGCGAAAACATATATAGTAAAGGACTTATAATGAGTTATCTTGCTCCTTTGATTTGTACATTTTTTATTTCATTTTATTCAATTAAATTTACCAAACCCTTAGCTGTAAAATTTGGATTGGTAGATCTTCCTGACGTGCGCAAAATTCATATTGGGGAAATCCCTCTTATTGGTGGTATTTCAATCTATATTGGAGTGCTTACAGCCTCAATGCTGTTTATTGACTCTAGTCGAGATCTCAATATTTTTCTAGTCGCTGCTGCTATGGTACTTTTTGTTGGGATTTTGGATGACCGCTATGATCTTTCTGTGCGCTTAAGGTTAGTCGCACAGATTATCGTTGCTTCTATGATGATTTTTGGTACTGAAACTCACCTTACAAGTTTTGGGCATGTTTTTGGTTTTATTGAATTTCAATTGGGCCCAGCAGGGGCTTTAGTTACTGTCATAGCGATTATTGGTGGAGTGAATGCCTTTAACATGATCGATGGCATTGATGGTTTAGCTGGTATGTTAAGTTTAGTCACATTTGTCTCTTTGGCATTTTTGTTGGGGCGGGTAAGTAATGATTGGTATATGCTACCAATACTGTTTATTGCTTCTATTTCTGCTTATCTAATGTTCAACCTTGGCTGGCCATCAAAATCACTGCAAAAAATATTTATGGGTGATGCTGGTAATATGTTTATTGGCCTGACAGTCGTTTGGCTGTTAGTTGTTGGATCGAGTGCCGAGGTTACTGCATTTAGACCCGTTACTGCATTATACCTAATTGCCATTCCATTAATGGACATGGCAGCCATTATGTACAGGCGCATAAAGAAAGGCGGCTCGCCATTCAAGCCCGATAGAGAGCACTTACATCATATTTTTGAGCGAATTGGTTACACAAGACGACAAACTCTGGCTCTAATTACGACGGCTGGTGCCGCTTTTGCTTTTATCGGTTGCGTAGCTGAAATTTATCAAGTACCTGAGTGGATAATGTTTGCTGCTTTTATCGGTGTTTTTGCTATTTATACTTGGGCTTTGTCTCATGTTTGGTTAATTGTAACGTGGTTGAGGAAGTAGTTTTAAGCGAGCTGACATGATCACTTTGAAGGGGTTATTGCTGGTTATTTTTCGATCGTATACCCATTTAGTTAGTTCAGAATGTGAATCTAGCTATCTAAGTGTCAATTAATACTAATTTATTTTCATTAAGACCTATTTCATTATGAATCAAATAAAAAAAATTCTAGTTTCTATTCCATTTGTTTTCCTTTTTGCTTGCAGTTCAGCACCACCGCAGCTAGCAGCTTCTATCTCATTGATCGGTTCATCTACGTCTAAAATATCTGGTCAAGTTATACCGGAGTCGCTGTGGGTGAGCATGCAAACAACCCCAGCAGGTGTTTCACAGATTTACCATGACTATCAACTTAAATATGGTGATAAGTATATATCAGCACTCAATCAAAATTGTCGAAAAATGTTAATATCAAAAGAGCTTGGAACAGTTAAAGCACAAAGACGAACTGTCTGTGAAGCGACGGATCAATCCTGGATACTACTGCCTCTAATGGTTGATAATAAAGAACCGCCATTTGTATTAAGCCAGTAAGGTTAATCATAGTCATTCAATGAACAGTCCTTATGCGAGTGCCAGCACACGCAGATGACACTTGTAATTTAGTTTTTAACTAAAATTAACCGAGTTTATAAACATGTTACTTTACATCAGAAAAATTTCTATCTGTGGCGCTTTCTTATTTTCGATAGCAGGTGTATCTATCTCTGCATTTGCTGTACAGCCCGCTTCAACTGCCGATGTCACATCACTTTCTCAATTACAGAGTGTTGGCAGCAATAACACTGCAATGCCTAATGCTAGTTTACAAAATGAGACTTACACTAAGCAACATAGGTCCGGTATATTATTACCCGGTGAAACGAGCATAGATCAATTATTGCCCGCTGTAGAGGAAGGTTTACCACCACCTTTTGGCGCAAACTTGTTTGCTGGGGGCTACGAATCAGAACGTATCGATGGGTTAAATGAAGATTATGCTATCGCCTCAGGTGATAAAGTCTCAATCTGGCTTTGGGGAGCAGTCAATTTATCTGAAGTACTCACTGTCGATAACCAAGGTAATCTATTTATTACCAATATTGGGCCTGTGCATGTGGCAGATGTAAAAGCGAGCCAAATTAATGATGTGGTTAGTAAAAAAATTCGTAGCGTTTACAAAGATGCAGTCCAGATTTATGTGAATTTACTCACTTCAACTCCAGTGAGTGTCTACATTACTGGCAGTATCATTCGGCCTGGTCAATATGCAGGTCTTGCATCTGACAGCCTGCTTTACTACCTTAAACGTGCCGGAGGCATAGACTCAGAAAGAGGTAGCTATCGTAGTATTAAGGTATTACGTAACAATGAAATGATCCACGAAATCGATCTCTATGATTTTGTGGTGAAAGGTGTAATCCCTAAATTTAATTTTAAAGATAATGATGTGATCTTGGTTTCACGACAAAATGCTACGGTTGTTGTCTCAGGTAGCGTTAGATACCCTTTTAGATTTGAGTTTAAAAAAGATGGGACCTTAGGTTCTGAGCTCATTGGTTATGCTAGACCCTTAGCTAAAGTTAGCCATGTTGGCATAGTCGGTGACCGAAAAAGCGGACCATTTTCTATATATATGCCATTTAAAGAATTTGGAACTTTTGAATTGCGAGATGGCGATCGATTGATGTTTAACGATGATATCAGAACGCAGGTTTTTGATATTCAGGTTGCAGGCAGTTACCTTGGTCCCTCATATTTTGTCGTAAAAAATAATACCCGCCTATATGACTTGCTTGCCCATGTTCCCATTGATACTGAACTCGCTAATAGCGGTGCTATATATCTCCAGCGCAAGAGTGTAATGGAACGGCAAAAACAGATGATTGAAGATTCGTTGAACCGATTAGAGAGGAGTGTGTTTACCGCTCCCGCCTCATCCGATGGTGAAGCTAGGATCAGAGCTGCAGAAGCAGAAATGATCCTTGAATTTACAGAGCGAGCACGAACTGTGCAGCCTTTAGGTAAGGTGATCGTTTCTGATGAAGGAAAAGTTGCCAATGTATTACTGGAACAGGGTGATATCATCTATATCCCAGCAAAAACGGATCTCATTCATATTGGTGGTGAAGTCATGATGCCCCAAGCTGTCGTTTTTAACGAAAATGCCACGGTAAAAGATTATATCGCTTGGTCAGGCGGCTATTCAGAGAGGGCAAATTACGAGCAAATAATGGTGATTCATCCTAATGGAATGATTGATACCAATGCTACTGGTACGTTGAAAGCAGGAGATCAAATACTTGTTTTGCCACGAGTAGATGCCAAAATAATGCAGGCAGTGAAAGATATCACTCAAATTATTTATCAAATAGCCATTGCTGCCAATGCGATCGATTAGGTGGTCACTTGACTCAAATTATAAAACGTAGCAACTGGATAATATGGCGTGATGTTATTTTTGCCTTGTTCGTACGAGAAATTAGAACAAGCTTTAATGACAAATTTGGCATAGCTTGGTCTGTAATAAACCCTGTAGTGTTCATTTTTATGCTCTCTTATATGCGCGGAAGAATGGATGGAGGAGAAACTCATACTGTCCCTACATTTGTTTTTATGATGTATGGCATGTTACTGATTCAATTTTTTTTAGGAATACTCAATAGTGTGTCTGGTGCAATTCAAAAAAATAAACCTCTTTTTGCATTTAGGCAGGTGCAGCCTATAAGCAGTATGCTTGCAGTGTCACTTTTTGATATCTTAGTGAAGTTGTTTGTTTTCTTAGTTATGTTAGTCATCATGTATTTTCTTAAAATGGACATAAGTATCTCAGATCCTTTGAGATTGATATTAAATTTCTTTTTGGTTGGATTAATCGGTTTTTCTTTGGGGTGTTTGTTTGCCATTGCAACTTGTTTTGTACCAGAATTTAAAAAAATACAATCTATGCTCACTAGGCCATTTTTTTTTATCTCGGCAGTGTTTTTTTCAATGCAAGATATCCCAGCAGAGTATTGGTACCTATTTGATTGGAACCCTATGGTACACGCCATTGAGTTATCGAGATATGCAGCTTATCCTTCCTACGGGTCTGCAGGAGTCAGT
>JBAHZX010000054.1:0-8276 GCA_037132815.1 Shewanella sp. | reverse complement strand
TGATAGGTTGACCTTAACGGTTAGCCTGTGTTCTTTGGCTCTTTCTACTATGTAACCGTTGATACTATCGATCTCGGTTCGACGTTTATTGGCTACATCTTGATGCATCGAAGAGTAGTTAGCGCGGGTGAGTTCGATAACACGGTACACTCGGTTGGTGAGTGCTAACTTGTCTAGCTTGACTCCAGTGGCCATTGCGACACTCACCAGTTCAGAGACTATATTACAGATCTGTTGTCGGTATTGAGGTGCTGCGAGATCGCCATTCGGACAGTTTTTAATGGTCGTGAGTGGATTTATTGCCGCGTTAATAGCAAGCTTCTGCCAAAGAAACGGCAAAATGGGTTCGCACCATTCACTATTGGGTATGGCGGCCAGTAATACTTGCTTAAGAGCTGGAGGCAGTAATGGACCACTGAAATGACCTATTTGAGTTATTCCTGTACCAGTTTGTTTGAGCTGCCAAGTGCCTTGCCTAAAGGCACCCTGAGAGGTTGTTCCTAGGCTCAAGCCCCTGTCTTTGAGTAAGGGGGCAACTTCAAGGTGAGGACCTAGACCATTATGAAGAAGTAGTATGTGACAGTTTAGAGGCAGCTGTGGTACGACCGATTTTAAGGCATCTGCAACCTGATAAGATTTAACACAAACTATGAGTAATTGAGTCTTGTTTAATAGTCTGCACTCACTTTCTTGTTTGCCTGAGGATATGATGCCAAGGGTTTGCGCCATTGATAGTGTCTTATAACCCTCTAAATGGGTTAAGGTGAGTCGCTGCTGGTCTTGGGCCTTTCCTCGGATAAAAAAATAGGGGGTGATCTCGGATTCTATCAGTTGATGATAGATCAGCTGTCCGATTGCGCCAGCGCCAAGGATAGCAATAGATGGATTGTTCGCCGATTTCAGGGCCATGATTCGCTCTTATTAGAGGCTAGCTTTACTCTAGATTAGCTAGTATTCCAGGTTAAGGGGATTTGGTTATCTTAGTGGCACGAAAGTAGCATTGATAACTCCAAAGGCAAAAATAAAAAAGAAAAATACCTACCATATCGGCAATAAAATCGCCCACCGAGGCGCTGCGATAAGGCAGCCTAGCCTGAACGAGTTCAATGAAAATGGCATAAACCGCCAGTGTTACAGTAAGTAAGTACCACTTAGGTCTGAATGCAAAGTAAGTCAATAAAGACAAACAAAAAAAGCTGCCAATATGGCCCACTTTATCCATGTTCGAAAACAGTTGAGGATAATTCGGCTTGGAAAAAACTAGGTAACTGATGACTATCAGTGCTAAGACCAGCGCTAGCCTAAAAACATGTCGTTTAGTGATCAAAATATCATATGCATCTTGTGGTTTTTTTTATCATAAAAAAATGACGAGCGATTGTCACTATTAAACTCTAGTTTTTATGGCTTATTCAGTAAAGTTCGATATTGATTGCAGAAGTTGACCTGTTTAAATAACTAAAATACGGTAAACTGGTACTATAAAGTATGTTAATAGGACACTTTTAATGCCCTCAATGGATATAGTTTCTGAAGTCGACGAAGTCGAACTACGTAATGCGGTCGATAACTCAGTACGTGAACTTAAGAGTCGCTTCGATTTTCGTGGTAAAGAAGCGAGCATAAAATATAAAGATCATGTGGTGACGCTATCTGCTGAAGATGACTTTCAGTGCCAACAATTGGTCGATATTTTGCGCATGCAGATGAGTAAGCGTAACGTTGATCCTGCATCCATGGATATCGATGATAAAGCAGTCCACAGCGGTAAAACCTTCTCTTTGAGAGTGAAATTCAAAGAGGGAATTGACACCTTAATCGCTAAGAAGCTCGTTAAGAAGATTAAAGACAGTAAGCTTAAAGTTCAGTCTTCTATTCAAGGTGATTCAGTTCGTGTTACAGGCAAGAAACGTGACGATTTACAGGCCGTGATGGTGTTAGCTCGTGAAGCCGATTTAGGTCAACCATTTCAGTTTAATAACTTCAGAGATTAGTCTATAGAATTAACTTTCTTCGAAATAATCAAGATAAAGCGCTTAAAGCAAACACTTTAAGCGTTTTTTTAAAATGAAAATAAAATACCAACAGTCAATGTTAAGCCCCCCTATGTTAGGCCTTAGTGACCGAAGCATCATTTGATTCCTTTTCTATACAGTCATTAATCTTATTCTGCTCATCATGGCGTGTACGTTTATCGATAATATACACAAGCAGTAGTACAGGAAAGCCGATAAGGCTGGCGGCGACGAAGAAATTCACATAACCGAAGCTATTGACATAAACGCCGGAAAATCCGGCAATGAACTTAGGGAAAAGTAACATAATGGATGAGAGTAGAGCGTATTGAGTTGCAGTGTATCCAGTGCTCGTTAAACTGGAAAGGTAGGCTATAAAGGCGGCTGTGGCAATTCCGCCACTGAAATTATCGATGGAAATTGCCAAGGTTAAGAAGGGCACGTTATAGCCTATTACTGCTTGCCAGGCGAAGAGTAAGTTAGTTACAGCAACCAATAATGCACCGATGAAGAGTATCTTCATGGTGCCATATTTTACGATTAATAAACCGCCAAACCCCGCACCGACTAGCGTCATTATCAGGCCATAAATTTTACTGAGTGTGGCTATTTCTGTTTTAGTAAACCCCATATCGACATAGAATACATTTGCCATGATCCCCATAACGATATCTGAGATACGGTAACAGGATATCAGTAATAAAATCAGTATGGCATTACGCCCGTAGCGCTTGAAAAAATCCATAAATGGCAACACACTGGACGTGTATAGCCAAGATAAAGTATTGGCGATGAAATTAGGGTAGCGCTGTTTAAATTCTTGCTTAATAAGCCGTTCTTGCTCATCGGGCTGCTTAGCCTCGACTTCAGGCTCTTTACAAAATAATGTGGTTAGAATGCCTACGGACATCAGGCCAGCCATAATTTTATAAGCCATTTGCCAGGATAATAGATTGTATTCATCATTACCTGGAGCAACCCAAGCTGCAATGGTCAACGCTCCCGCGGTGGCAATGATCATCGCACTGCGATAACCTACTTGGTAGGCGGCGGCTAGAGCTGCCTGCATCTTCTCAGGCGCAGACTCGATTCTAAAGGCATCAATAACCATATCTTGGGTGGCGGAGGCAAAGGCAACCATGAGCGCAAACAGTGCCACTTTATTAAGATCTTTGACGGGATCGCTGAAAGACATGCCTAGAATAGCCCCTACCAACAGTATTTGGGCAAATAGCATCCAGCCTCGTCTTCGTCCCAGTCGTCTGGTAAAAATGGGCAGAGAAAGTCTGTCTACCAAGGGGGACCAGGCCCACTTGAATCCATATGCGAGGGCAATCCAGCTGAAATATCCTATGGCCGCCCTGTCTATGCCTGACTCTCTTAACCAGAATGAGAGCGTAGAAAACACCAACATTAACGGCAGACCTGCGGAAAAACCGAGCAGAAGCAGGACTAACACGCGTTTATGGCAGTATATCGAGAAAGCGTCTTTGACTTGGTCAAGCTTGGAAGAGGCAGAAGGTGACATAAGGAGACTTAAGAGACACTAATCAACCTAGCTTAATACCAAACGGTTCAAATGACTAGCTTAAGCTGAACCAGTCTTAGAACGAAAAAGCCCAAACATAATGGTTTGGGCTTTGGGTTTATGTTTGCTCTGCTTCTAAATTAAAGTTAACAAGCTTTAGAAGGTCTGGTACCAATGCAGTTCTTTGGCATTTTCCCACCAAAATCAAGATAATCACAACACTCATCAACTTGTTTGCGCAAGTATTGATTGCCGCGGAGCATCCAATCGGGCCATTTGTCAAAGGTATACAATAGATGCCAGAACACTCTTTCCGTATCTGTCTGCGCATCACCCTGATGATTGAACTGTTGCCATTCTTCTAGGGTGTCCCATAAATATAACTGGACCTCATTAAAGTCGAGCTGATCTCTTAGAAACGCTTTTCCATATTGGGCCAGCTGGGGCGCTTTATTATCGATGAACTCATTTGGTGTCATCAAGTCGCCTCCATTAATTACAACATAATAAGTATAGGATTAAAAATTAAACCTTGAACAATAATCGTGCAAATATTAAACGTTTTTAATGTTGTTTATTTTCGAAGTAAAAGCGTCGCTTTTTTTAAAATAATGTCTTCAATAGGAAAGTCAGGCCAATCTAGCTTGCTGTTGTGTTCTGTTGCCACAGCAGCCATGGCATTGAGTACTTGTTCGCCTTGAATGATCTCACCAAAGACCGCGTACCCCCAACGCCTCGATGAGGGATCTAAGCGCTTATTATCTGCCATATTAAAATAAAACTGGCTGGTGGCTGAATGCGGCTCGTCGTCCCTTGCCATGGCGATAGTGCCTAAGCCGTTTGATAATCCATTACCCGATTCGTTAACGATAGGATCATCATAGGCTTTCTCTTCTTGCTTAAGGTTGAGTCCACCACCTTGAACTACAAAGTCACCGATAACACGATGAAACAGGGTGTTGTTGTAATGACCTTTAACCACATAAGTGAGAAAGTTATCTACGGTGATAGGGGCTCGGACTCTGTCCAACTCCACTACAATTTTTCCCATACTAGTGTCAAATTCAACTTGAGGGTAAAGAGTGTTGGGCTGAATATCTATAGCCTGTGCCACAGGGATTAAACTCATGCTTAATCCGATTAATAGTGTAAATATTCTACGAAACATAGGGCTTTCCTGCTTAGTTAACATTATCTGTGAAACTGGCTTAGGGCTGATTATTGTTGGATAAATTGATTGAGCTCCGGATCGTTGAGTATATCGCTACTGAGTTGGCCGAGTAATTTATTTATTTCAAGTTCTAAAGTGGCAAAATCAGCACTAAAAGGGCCTGATAATGTGCTTAGAGCCGAGTAACGTTTAGTTAATTCCTGATCAGTATTTTTGACGATAACATTAATGATGATTTTAGTCTTGGCCTCGAAGCTAAATGTGGATTCATTCACATCGGTGAGTAGATGCTCTAACTGTATTTGCATATGTTTGACTGAGCTGGGGTCTATTTGATAACCCACAGTGGTAAATCCTTTACGAAAGATCTGATCAATTTGTTTTCTTGGGGCCTCAGAGGGACTGACTAATTTAGCCGCATCATCACCATTATTAAATCTCACGATGAAATTGGCCGAACGAATGTCTATCGTTTCAATGGCAAGAGTCTGACTAGAATTTGTTTGTTTTTTGACCTCGGGTACCTGTGGATTCAAGGCAATATGATTTGGAGTTTGACTGGCACAGGCCGAGAGTAAAACTGATGTGCAGAACAATAACATGAAACGTTTCATTTGCTGATTTTCTTATTTGAGTAATATTTAAATCTAGGTGTGTCAGCATAGCAGAATTCATGTCTCAGGAAACCAGACTATTAGCTAAGTCACAATGAATTAATCATTAATCCCATAAGCTTAGATCTAGAGTTCATATTTTAGACAGGATGTATTGTTTGGGGTAAGTTTGTCTATTACTTAACAACGTAGGGATCTGCTACACTCATTTTGATAACTTTTAAATTTAAGCTCAATTTGTTATGCAGCGTAAACCATTAAGTCAAGCCAAAACCATCGAGAACGTTTTTAATAGTGCCTATTGGCATCTTGGCCAGCAAGATTTCACCATTAATGAAATTCGCATCAAGCTTGATCGTAAAACTAAAAATCAGAAATGGATTGATATTGTATTAGCCAAACTTATAGAGGAGGGTTATTTAAAAAATAACTATGACTTTGCCATACGTTATTGTGAAGTTGCTTTTAGTCATGAAATCGGTGCTGGCGCGATAAGACGTAAGTTACAACTGCGTGGTGTATCCGTTATAGACGTTGAAACTGCTATAGAGCAAGTGATGGATGACAAAAATGTTGATGCATTTGAGATGGCAACTTCTAGGCTGTTAAGAAAATTTGTTAATTTTTATAGCACCAGCAGAGAAAAAGTCTATTCCCAGATGTCCACAAGAGGTTTTTCTCGTGTAGAAATTGATCATGCATTATTACAGCATTCACAAAGTGAAACACTGCGCAGCAAATTAGCTATAAAAGCAGAAAAAGCCGATTTAAAAACTGAAATAATCAAACTCTTCAATAAAGGAAAAGGAGAAACTCTCATCCTGCAGGAACTAAAGCATCGACTGATTGATGTGAGCGATTTTGAAGATATCTTATATCAATTAACGCTAACAGATGATATCGATTTTTATCAAAGCTGTAAAAATCAATTGACTAAAAAGCGTTATGACTTATCGGACTATAAGGAAAAGTCGAAAGCATATGTGTATCTATCTCGTAAAGGGTTTGGCAGAGATGAAATAAAAGCGGCAATGAATCTGGATGATGACATCTAATCAGAATCAACGGCTAAGCCCCAAAGACTGCAATCACATGAGACTTACATTTATGATGCTTAGTTAAATAATCCATTAATAGGTGGTATATTATTGATTAGTAATGGATTAGCTCAACTAATTGTTAATGGTTTGATTTGGTTGGTTGTGTAAGTGATTTACTGTTAAGTGGTAAAGTCTTATGGAATATGAGTTTTGTTATTGATGAGATCTAGCAAATGTTGTAACTTCAATGAGATAAAATATTCATTTGCTCGCTTTGGCGGATCTTACTCGATAAACCTGCAAAGTGTGTATAACAATATTACATGTCACACATTAATGGTAATAAACTATGGCGATTAGTGAGTTTGAGATTAAACGGTGTGAAAAACAATTAGATAATTTTCTGATGAAACACAGGCCTCCAGTAGAAATTCGAACTCGGCTGGATATTGCTTATCGAATTAATAATCAAAGTGTTGAAATTTTTGAAGTAAGTCCAAAGTGGGATGATGCTACTGAAGTGGTTGAAAATAATGTCGCTAAAGCAACGTATGTGAAATCAAAAAAACATTGGGAAATATATTGGCAACGTGCAGATTTAAAATGGCATAGTTACAAGCCATACCCGACGACTAAAAATATAGAAGATTTTTTAGAACTTATTGGTGTCGATGAACATGCTTGCTTTTTTGGCTAACAGGCATATCCGTTCTACTTCAGGGTGCAGGAGCTTCCATTGAAATCATGCATTTTGAAGTAGAACGGGTATAATTAGTCAAGGATAGAGCACGCTCAGTCGTGGTGAGATTTTAATCGTTGAAATAATATGTCTTTCAAATTAGCGCGTTGTAATTTTAACTGGTGCATATGCTCGTCATCGGTTGGGCTACCGTCAAGTTCTAGTTGACGAATATTGTAATCTAGTAGGTGATACTGTTTAGACAATTTTGTGAATGCATCATCTTTATAATTCAAATAAACAATGTCTTGTTTATATTCTGGGAAGTCGAAAATAAGCGCATGATTTTCATTAAGCATAGATACCCCTGAACGGTGAACTGAAATTTATTGTTTAGAACGTATTTTTCTTGGCATCAAGTTTAACAGTAAGATTTTACCCACTATTCTTGAGTGTCACTATTTCAACTTTATTAGGCTAAATCGCCTGCTTCTGCTGTTGGTATTTTCATTGCTACTCTTTCTGCCTATTCGCATAAGGTTTGGCAAAATAGATATTTGTGCCTGTCTTCATTACTACACTAACATAATCAGCAAACCTAACTCTATTTATTAGCTAATGCCAATGTGAGTGTAGAATTAGCCCCTGTAGGCATTGTGCTTGTTCATAACAGTCCATGTTTCTGTGTGAAAACTGAAACTATATGTTCAGCTGATTCAATCACTTATCAAATATTAACCTGTTGAACTTATTCTATTACTCCAGCGAGGCTCTCACCCTTTATTGCGGTTAATAAGTCATCGACAAAATTTAGTGCGGAGTCAAAATCATATTCAGCCATAGATAATTCCACATTAGCCAAAATTTCACCATAAACGTTGGCGTATTGTTCAGCAACTAGATCAGTAATTAAGTCAACAGCTTCAGCATCATTTTCGGCGATTAATATGCGTAAGTGTTGTATCTTATTTATATCCAGTATGACTTCTTGCTGATTATTAATGGCCTTATTTTTATTCAAAGCAAAGAAGGTGGTTAAACCATCCATAACAACCTCTAACTCACTCGATACCTTCAATAACCGTAATTTTATTATTGATTTATCGAGTTGTTGTTCACAGGCTGTTTCTAATTCTCCTGCCGCTCTTTGAACCCTTATGGCACCAATACTACCTGCAACGCCTTTAAGGGTATGTGCTGCTCTTTCACTAGATGTTTTATCCGTGCTA
>JBAHZX010000028.1:0-32763 GCA_037132815.1 Shewanella sp. | reverse complement strand
TCTTGAAGGAGGAGGAAGAAGTAGTCGCTATATCTGGGCGACATTGCATGACATGGACGAATGGCACCGAAAATACAGTCGTCTAGTGGCGCTGGTTGAAGAAAAACAAGAAACCCAGCACATGGCTCATGGGGCACTGTATGGTTATTGGTGGTTACGATTGGGGCCGCAATTAACCTTGAGTGTTGGTACTGATGGTGATGGTGAAACTCAAGTTGAAAAAGTTACAAAAAACTTGGGTGATTTGATGATGACGGGGCATTTTAAAAAAGCTGCCCAACTTACGCAATTGATTCAACCTGAGCTATTAGCTTCTTTTATTAATGGCGGTTGGCCTTACTACCCTCATGCTTGGTTTTTACTGGATTTGTGTTGTCGCTGGCAGGGACTTGCCTTTGAGGTCAGTGATTTTAAGTTACCTAAAAAGATGTATATTTACCCTGAAGTTTTAGCAGAGTGGGATACCAAAGACGTATCGCGAGTGCAGGAATTAGTGACCAAAATGGCCGATTATCATATCGCGCAGTCTAAATCGAATATGCGTGCCAGTGATACCTATGATTTTAGTAGAGCTATGCAGTGGTTATTTCCGTATGAAATTTTAACCTGGTTAAAACTGCGCCAATACCTGGGTTTACCCAACCCTGAAACCTTTGAACACCCATTAATGCATTTACCCCAAGCACAAATGCCTGAAAACACCCCACTACCTGAAGACCCTTTACTCACAGCCTTAGTGAAAAAATTAATTACAGAGACAAACATTAATATTGACCCTTATATTGATTTGGTTGAGTAAAAACTATGACACATGGAGCATGATACATGGCACATGACACGTTAAACTTTGCCATCAGAAGCCAATCTTTATTACCGCAACGAGGGCAGGGGTGAGCCTTCTCACTTGTTAGACTCTCTCCACCAACGCGGTAGAGATAATAATAGGTCGGGATTGCAGTTAAATATTCAACGCGTCCCCTCAGATCCCAACCTCGGCGAAACAGGTCACTCGACTCTGCTTTTGTTGCAGCGGCCATCTGCAGTTCGTCACAGGCTTGCCACTCAGTTTGCCAACGAATTATGCATTTATGGTCGCCATTAAACGTTGCCGGCAGTTGGTAGAGTGGGATAGGCTGCAAGGTATCACCATTTCGTACTGGTGAGCACATATGTACATAACTGGTATAAACTAGTTGCCAACTTGGAGCTTTAGAGCTGCTGACTTCTGAGTTAATATCTTGACCTATATATTTTTCTCTTGGGGCTAATAATTTTGCATTGGTGAGTTCACAGAGTGCACGTTTAACCCAAGGGCTATTAAAACGTTTCGCTAAGCTGCTTTTCTCTGGCATTAATAGCCTGACTCTAAACTCTCCATCATTGATAGCGACGGCAAATTCTCGGCCTAAAATTTGCCCATTGGCTCTATAGGCTTCGAGTAAACCGTTAATTGTTTTTTCGGCTGCGGTGAGGGTGGTGTTATCAAAACATTCAAATCTCAATTCAATAACATGCATTATTCTGTCGCTTTTATTTTATGCTTTTCGAGATTCTCTAATCGTGCATTAAGGCGTTGAAAGGCGAGCTGTAATTGAGCGAAATCTGTTTTTAACTGACCAAGTTCCGATTTATCTTCATCATGAATGACCGCGACGCGCAATTGATCTAGGCTTGGAATATTCTCTACTGAGTTGGTATCCATTGCCTTAAATTGCTGTAGGCCCTGGATTAGTATGGGCATAGGAATATTACTGCCAATTTTTGTTTTGATCAGTGCGATGCTAGGTTTTTTTCCTGCAATTGATATCGATTTAGCAGTTGCTAATATTTGTTCGATAGGACTCATAGTTGGTTATCTTTCTCACTTGTTAATTAAATATGACTAATATGTTTTAAGGAGTATACATTAAACCCTTATTAAACAACTAGATGAGTGTTGGCTTGTTTTTTGCTTTATTTGAAACTATCCATAATAAAGAAACAGGAAATCATAGTGAAAACAAATTTAATTGGTTTAGCATTAATGGCAATGACAAGTTTAAGCTTATCTGGCTGCATACTCAATATTGGCGATGGGGAATCGGGGTGGAATGGCCAAGAGAGCTGGAAAGAAACTCAAGATATTAATCGTGGAAATTTAGCTAGATTGAGTCTGGGCATGACTAGAGATCAAGTCACCGCCTTGATGGGGACGGCAGACTTTAATGAAGCCTATGTTGAGCAAGACAAAAAGGTTCACGTGCTATTTTATCGCACACAACATACTAAGGGTGATGGTAAAACCACAAAAGATGAATGTACTCCTGTGGTTATTAACAATAATATTCTTGTAGGCTGGGGGAATATGGCCTACAAAAATATCTAATGATCGATTATTTCAAATTAATGGCATCCTATTTATTTGCTTTAGCCTGTGTGCGAGATCTCTTACATTAATGTAGGATAAAATAATTATTTTGTCATATATATACTATAGCAATACAAATTACTATAGTAAAAACAATGGTTTGTCAATTTGTTTTTTGTGGTTTCTGATTATGTCAATGCTGACGTTAATTATGTTGCTATAATTATTATTCAGATCATCTAGAATTTAACTCGTACAAGGAAATGTATGAAGTGGATGGATACAGTGGTCAGTAAGACCATAGTAACAAAGGACATGTTACTGAAAGGAATCAATAAGGTAGGGAAGATTTTAAGGAACATACTCATGGATCGAGTGTGCTCGATTAAAGGATTATCGAGTAAATGGACAAGTAACCGTAGGTATTTATATTTGCTGGTACAGGGAAATAACAGGACGTTACATGGATGGTGCAGGGAGCATATTGAACGCATGGATGGTGCAGGGAGCACAATAAATAGCAGGATGGCTAAACAAAAGAGATAAAAAGCACGGCCTCTATTAGAGCCGTGCTTTTCTTTTAAAGACTCTGAATAAATTCAGTATTATACCAATCGGTATTACAACTATTTACACCGACCTGTATTACAGTTGCCTTTAGAGCCACAACTACCGCCAACAGAACCACGAGATTCTGGCGCATCTATCCATTCAGGTTCTGGAAAAATTGGCCATTTTACCTTCTGTACTTTCTTACCATGCATCCATATTTGTGCGTTATATTGATTAATACCATCGGTACTAAACTCAAGAAGGTACTTTGCTTTCCATGTGAGTCCGCTACTGCCACCTAAGCTTGGTCTAGCAGACTCCATTGCAATGGCAAGTAATTGTACTTTTTGTTTTTGGCATTCTTTATGGGCAAAAATACGACTAATTTCTGCCATCTGTCTTAATTGCCAAAAAAATGCAGCGACGACGACGAGTGCAATGATAAGTAAAAGATCTGACATCATGGTTTTATGACCTTAAATAATCCGCCAATAGCAGATGCTAATAGAGTACTTCGATTAGGGTTACGTAGCTCAGTAAGGATCAGTGCTCGTAATGCTGGTATTGCTACGATATCGGCAAAGACTTGATTGAAGAACTGCTGCTCTTGAGTTGCCAGGGCTTCAAAGAAAATAGTGCGGGTTTGATCATGTTTGAGCACCGTCCAATTTCTGGCTGCTATTGTGATCAAGGCTTCTGTATCTAGTATTCCTTGCTCCAGGATATGTGAAATTGCTTGTTGTGTTAATGATTCATTCGATGCCAATGCACGTAAAAAATAGAGTTTATTTTTTTTGTCGGTACAAAGCAGTTGTTCAAAAATCTTGTTAGCGAGCTGATTCTCAACAGTAAGATGCTCCAAACATTGGCATAAAGCAATCTGAACTTCGATTGCACTATAGTCAAAGCTATTAATCAGTTGCTGTAGGTGATCGAGTTCGTTGGATCTCACGCAGATATCGGCAATCCCTTGTAGGCCAACTTGCTGCCACTTATCGGCGGAGACTTGTCCTGAGATATATTGGTAGGCATATTCATATGCTGGAGAAGACTTAATATTAAGCTGCTTCCTGACTAGTGCATTAAATAGCGCGAGCTTTTCTGCAGATGGTTTAAAAGCGAAAGGATGATTAGCGAGTTTTTGCTGCTCTGCCTCGGTTAATTCTTTGGTTGGATCGCGACCTAAAGCTTCTATTATCATCTTGATAAATTGGATTCTGGGTGCTGGTGAAAGTAAACCTCTTTCATCTAATGGTAATTTTAGAAACCAGATATAATGCTGTTGGCTCGCATTCCAAAATACAACGGCAAACTGAGCATGCCCTTGAATGGGGGATGGGTAAGGTAAAGTGAGGTTCTCAAATTGATGAAACGCCATTATATCAATGCTCTGCACTCTTCTGCCCATATCATAGACTTGAAACTGAGTATTTGCAGTCGCTAAAAACTGGCTAAGGGTGGTGATTTCTGTCATTTTTTATGCTGTAACGCTGAGATCCGTGGTGTAATGGCCACTAGTATAATGTGAAGTGGCTTGAGATGGTATTATTGTCATTTAAATATACTGGCAACTAACCAGATAATAACGATAGGTTAGCTTAAGGATTAACCTAGATCGGAGCTAGGTTATAACTTGTTATATTTAAACATAACCCAGATGTTAAAAGAGTTAGAAGCAAAATTAATATTTTGCTTACTATGGAGCTTATAGCCGTACTACTTCAAAATACAGGTTTCAGAGCCGATTGAGCAAGTCCAATTCAAGGCGTATTGTTGGATAATGGTGGTCCCTTAAAAAGCCACTTCTTTCAAATAGAGTGCAATACAGAAGTGGATTTACTCAGGCGCTCTCATAAGATGGGTTTTAAAGTGATTTATACTGCATTATTGACCTTACCCTGTCTGTTATAAGGAATAGGCTAGCTATTGCTGCGGCAAAGCCGCACCTACATGGATGTAGGTGCTCAGGTTCAGCCAGGAACTATGAACCTGTGTGCTAGACCATTTTTAATTGCCACTGAAGTCATGCACTTTTAGGTAGGACGGGTATACAAGATCGACACACATTAATTAACATTTTTAATAATTTGGATAAATCCCTCAGTGAACCAAGATAAAGCACAAGAACAAGTGAATGATATGACTCAGGCTGAGCAAGTAGGAGGTCATCTTGTTGTAGAAGAGTCGATTGAAGAGATGGCTCCTGAGATTGAAATATTATTTGAAGATGACGATATCGTTGCGATTCATAAACCTGCTGGTTTACTTGTTCATCGGTCATACTTAGCTCGTCGAGAACGTTTTTTTGCGATGCAATTGACTCGAGATAAGGTGGGTTGTCATGTTTTTCCGGTTCATCGACTCGATAGACCAACCTCTGGAGTATTGCTATTTGCTAAGAGCAGTGAAATGGCTAATGCATTATGTGAGCAGTTTGCTGATAAAACCGTTGAAAAGCATTACCTTGCCATAGTCCGAGGTAATATGCACCAAGCCGCTATTTTAGATTACCCATTGAAGGTTGAACTCGACGATTTGGGAGATAAGGATGTCGCTCGAGGTAAGCCGGATCAAGATGCGGTAACCTGTTATCAGCCATTGTTGAATGCAGACATTCCTTTTGCTTCTGGCAGGTATGCCACTAGCCGTTATGCCCTGGTAAAACTAACTCCTCATACGGGGCGAAAACACCAGCTGAGACGCCATATGGCACATCTTAGACATCCGATTATTGGCGATACAACCCATGGTGATGGTAAACAAAATAAGTTTTTCAGGCAGCATTTTTCGGTGAACAGGCTGTGGCTTATTGCTAAGCAACTTACTTTTAATCACCCCAAGACAAAAGAGCGTATGGTTATTGAAGCCGAGTTAGAGTCTCAATGGCTCGACTTGTTCAAAGGTTTAGGTTGGCACGAAGAGGATTTATCAGCAGATACTTCATATTTGTTAACTTAAGCTGTCTTGTTCGCAGGGAGCGTCATTCCCTTCAGTTCCGTTGACTCCTCCAATCCAGTGAGAACGTCTTTTTCAGGAGATTGTACTTCGAGGTTAGCAGGAATGTAATTAGTCGTATTTTGAGATGTGAAATAACGCATGCGCCTGATATGAGCAGAGCGGTGAACATGCTTAATGTGTTTGAGTCTACCAGAATGGCGCATTTTAAGGCCCTTGAAGTTTCAGCCGAATAAGTTAGCATGAAACTATCAATTAAATATGTTTGCAGTATAAAACTAATTTTAGCGTAGGACTATCTTAAACATGAAAAAAGTGAATTTGGTTTTCGGGACTGTCTATGGTAATGCCCAATTTGTCGCCGAAACGCTCTTAGGAGTACTTAAGGAGGAAGGTAGAGATGTGTCGCTTTTGATGCATACTCAACTAGACGGTTTTATTCCTCCCCAAGATGAGCTGTTGTTGGTGATTTGTTCCACTACGGGACAAGGTGATGTGCCAGAAAATATACAGCCATGGTTTGAAAAGTTAAAAGCTACAGCGCCGTATATGCCTGAATTAGTATACGGAGTCATAGCCTTAGGTGATTCCAGTTATGATACTTTTTGTGGCGCAGGCCTCAAGTTTGATGAACTGCTGACGGAATGCGGTGCTAAACGTGTTGGTGAAGTTCTGAAAATTGATGCATGTGAAACGATGGAGCCCGAAGTAGAAGCAAAGGCTTGGCTTCAAAGCTGGAATGCATTAATCGATACGGAACATCTTGCTTGATACATGCAGTTCAGAACTGCTGTATTAGGGGGGGTGAGTTGATACTCGCCGTGTGTCGTTTACCCTTGTAATTTAAGTATTAAATGGCAACTAATCTAGGTGATTTCTGCGATAAATATATACTCATTTTTAACCTCCTAAAATAATATTTAAAAATAGACTTTAGGCGTATCAATTAGCATTATAAATTGAAGGGATGATGATGGAACAAAAAGTGTTGATAACGGACTGTGCTGATGCACAGGGGCTTATCACTAAAATAACGGGTGTATGTTTTAAACATCATCTTAATATTATTAAAAATAGTGAATTTGTTGATAACTCTCAGGGTCGCTTCTTTATGAGGACTGAGCTTGAAGGGGTGTTTGATGACTCATTGATTTTATCTGATTTAAGTGAGGTCCTTCCCCATTCGAGCCATGTCAAACTGGTGAGTTCCGGTATGAAGCGTATTGTCATCATGGTGACTAAAGAGGCACATTGCCTCGGTGATATCTTAATGAAGGCTTATTATGGTGGGCTCGATGTTGAGATCGCAGGGATAGTATCAAATTATGAGACCCTCAAACCTCTTGCTGATAAATTTAATATACCTTTTCATTTTATTTCTCATCAAAACATAACTCGCCCTGAGCATGAGAAAGTAATGAATCAGGTGATAGAGGGATATCAGCCCGATTATGTAGTGCTTGCTAAGTTTATGCGCATTTTGACGCCAGAATTTGTAGAGAAGTACCCCAATCGCATTATCAATATTCATCATTCATTTTTACCGGCATTTATTGGTGCCTCACCTTATCGTCAGGCTTGGGAGAGAGGGGTGAAAATTATTGGTGCAACGGCGCATTTTGTGAATAACTGTTTAGATGAAGGCCCGATCATCAAGCAAGACGTTATTCATGTTGATCATAGTTTTAGTGCCGAAGATTTAGCTAGAAACGGCCGCGATGTTGAGAAGAGTGTATTAAGTAAGGCACTTCACTTGGTCTTACATGAAGACGTTATTGTGTATGGAAATAAAACCGTTGTTTTTTAAATGATATTGCTGCAAAGACGAATAATAAATAACACACTGGGGTGTGATTTAGGCCGTTTTCTGCTGCAAGGTCTTGGTCGGTAAGGGGATCCAAATCTAGCGATGAAGATAGTGTGTTTCACAGAATAATCATTCGTATTTTTAGTCGAGTTGACATAAAAAAACCCACTATAAAGTGGGGTTTTAATGGCTTGTCATTTGATGTGCTTGTATCGATGACAAGTCGATTAAACGGGGTGGGTTTAGTCGACAATTCTTAGTAATTCATTGATACCGACTTTACTGCGAGTCTTAGCATCGACCTTTTTAACTATGATTGCGGCGTAGAGGTTATACTTGCCACACTTTGATGGCAGGGTACCCGATACCACAACTGAACCAGCAGGAACTCGGCCGTAGTGGACCTCACCAGTTTCACGATCATAGATACGCGTGCTCTGGCCAAGGTAAACTCCCATAGAGATCACGCTGCCTTCTTCGACGATAACACCTTCTACAACTTCAGAACGTGCCCCGATAAAACAGTTATCTTCAATAATGGTCGGGCCTGCTTGTAACGGCTCTAATACTCCCCCAATACCGACACCACCAGATAAGTGAACATTCTTACCTATCTGCGCACATGAACCAACAGTGGCCCAAGTGTCGACCATGGTTCCTTCATCGACATAGGCACCAAGGTTTACATAAGAAGGCATCAGTACCGTGTTCTTACCGATAAAAGAGCCTTTACGAACGGTTGCTGGTGGTACCACTCGGATAGCTTCTTTTTTGAAGCGCGCTTCGTCATAATCGGCAAACTTCATGGGGACTTTATCGAAGTACTTAGTCTCTCCGCCATCGATAATCCCGTTATCGAAAATTCTGAAAGACAGCAATACGGCTTTCTTCAACCACTGGTGTACGTGCCATTGGCCATCAATCTTCTCGGCGACTCTGACTTCACCTTTATCGAGCATGTTAATCACTTTTTCAACATCGGCACGTACATCTGCACCGACTGTGCTAGGGCTTATCTCTGCGCGAGCTTCAAAAGCTGCCTCTATGCGTTGGCGTAAAGCCTCCATTTATTTCTCCCAATATATTTGACTGTGTATGGTTAGTTGTCACAAAGTGGATGTCATTATACCCATTTCATTAAATTTATGCTCAATTCAGAGTTTTCTCAGGATGTTAGATTCAAGCTGCATTGTTGAAACATAGTGATTCCTTTTGAAGCAATACAATACAGAAGTGAACATCCCGAGAAACTCACGGAGTGAGGCTGTTGTTTAAATCAATCCAGTTTTGTTTATTCTACTTGAGTTTCTTACATAAGGCAGCAATCAATTTTTTTGTTTAAGTGCCTGAATGAGGCTTTCCGTTAGCATTTGTTGCTGTTCGTCTGTTAATGGTTCTCGATCTGCATTTTGCAATATGAATAAATCCTCAGCTCTCTCACCAATAGTCGAAATTTTAGCCGCCATAAGTTTAATATTACATCGATAAAGAGTCTCACCTATTTTGGCCAGTACACCTGGGCTGTCTAGAGTGATCAGTTCCATCATGCTAGTTTTATAGCGGCGTGATGGTAAAAAACTCACGAGAGTTGCGACTTTAAACGGCTTCATCTGACGAGGTGTTTTTTTAAATTTAGGTAACTTAGCTGTATCTTTACTTAGGGCTTTAGTCAATGCTTTTTTAAGGCCTTGAATACGGGCGATCTGAGAAACGGGCTTCCCGTCCTGTTCTAATATTACAAAAGAATCGAGTACGTAATTATCTTTTGAAGTCATTACACTCGCCTCATGAACGTTGATATTTTTGTTATCCAGTACCGCCATTACTGTAGCAAATAGCTTAGGCTTATCTGGACCATAGACAAATAATTCAGTTCCACCTCGAATGGTGTGCTTTGAAATTATAACTAATGGCTCATTCTGTTTATGTTTGAGAATGGCTTCTGAGTGCCAGGCTATTTGATTGGGCTGATGTTTTAAAAAATAATCGGCTTTGAACCTTTGCCATAATATGTCTAAGTTTTTATCCTTTAATCCTCGGCGTAGCAATTCTTTTTTAGCTTTTGCTTGGTGCTCACGGACGCGGGCACGAATATCTACGGGTTTCTCTTTACCTCTGGCGAGTACACGCTGAGTCGAAAAATAAAGATCGCGCAGTAACGAACCTTTCCAGCTGTTCCAAGTATTCTCATTTGTGGCACAAATATCTGCTACGGTCAGGCAGTATAGATAACTTAAGTGAACCGCATCTCTGACTTTATCAGCAAATTCAGCCACTATGTCGGGATCAGAAATATCACGGCGTTGAGCTGTGATTGACATAACGAGATGATTTTCGACCAACCAGGCCACTAGTCTACCATCGTGATCATTTAGGCCGTGTAGTTTACAGAAATCCCTCGCATCGATGGCGCCTAATTTACTGTGATCGCCCCCGCGCCCCTTAGCGATATCGTGAAAGATAGCAGCTAAAACCAGTAAGCCTTTCTTGGGCAATTGATTGATCAGCACAGAACCTAGGGGGAACTCCTCTTTTTGTTGTGGATGTGAGAAGCGGTCTATATTTTGTAGCAGCCTGTGGGTATGTTCATCGACAGTATAGGCATGAAAGAGATCAAACTGCATCTGTCCCTCAATATTTCGCCATGCGGGGATGTAGGCCGATAATACACCGTGACGATGCATCAAAGACAGCGAGGCTATGCCTCTGGGGTGTCTGAGTATTTGCAAAAATATCGCTCGGCAATCGGGGTGGTTCATTAGAGCTTGGGTCTGTAGATGTCTGGCTTTACGCAGGCTTCTCAGCGTCGGCGCATATATTCCCTTGATGTTAGAGTTTTTAGCCACATAAAGAAAAAGCTTCATTATCTCTACAGGTTGCTCGAAGATATTGGCTTTCAGGGATTCGATAAAGGTGCCACGTAATTGATAAGTATCATCTATTTTTTTGATTTTAAGCGCCTTGGAATGACCAAGAGTGGCACGATTAAACCGCTGTAATAACATCTGGTTAAGTTCCATCACACATCTGACCGTGCGATAGTATCGCTTCATCATTTGCTCGACACCGAGCTGAGTAGAGTCTTCATAGCCCATGAGATCGGCGACTTGTCGTTGAAAGTCAAACAAGAGTCGATTTTCGTCTCTGCCAGAGACGAGGTGCAGGGCAAATCTAAGCTCCCACAGGAAGTATTGGCATTCGAGTAGTTCTTCAAGTTCATCGCTGTCGAGAAAACCATGTTCAACCAAGTCCTCAGCCTTGGCGGCATCGAAATACCTCATCGCTACCCAAGCGACCGTATGTATGTCCCTTAATCCCCCTGGACAGGTTTTGATATTAGGTTCAAGATCGAAGGGACTGGCCTTGGTGTGGCGATTGACTTGTTCGTCTCGTTTAGCATTGAAAAAATCACTTGCTGGCCAAAAATCGTCTGTGCGAATATTCTGATACAGAGATTGGTAGAGCGCCATTGGGCCGCACAGTAATCTAGATTCGAGCAGATTAGTCACGACGGTAACATCATGACGACCTTGTTCTAAGGTTTGTGCCACACTCCGTACGCTATGTCCTACCTCTAGACCAGCATCCCACAGGAAGGCAATATATTGACTGAGAGCGACCTCCGTCTCGGGACAAAGATCAGGTTGGGTTAAAAATAGCAGGTCAATATCGGAGTGAGGGTGTAGCTCAGCTCGTCCATATCCGCCAACGGCAATGAGCGCAATGGCGAATTTTTCGAGTCCATGATTCTGCCACTCCTGTTGCAATATTGAATCGACAAACTGACTACGTTGGGCGACGAGTTGTTTGATAGGATCTTTGTTACGAAAACGAGCCAGTAGTTCATCATTTTGATTGAACAGTGCCGTCTTGGCTATTTGAGCCGATTTAATGGTCATAGAGTTTCCTTAAATCCCAAGCTAGCAGTTTGAGCAGATACATAGAGTACCGATTAAATTAACAGGTACTCAGCATAGAAGAGGGTCAGATGTTAATGATTGATAATTTTTGGAAAATTTTCTTCTTCTCGCAAAGTTAATACTTCGACGCCTGTGTTTGTAATGAGTAAAGTATGTTCCCATTGGGCGGAGTTTTTACCATCGGAAGTGGTGACTGTCCAGTTGTCGTCCATATTTAAGATACAGGTATGACGACCCGCGTTGATCATGGGTTCAATGGTGAAACACATACCAGGTTTTAATACCGTATTGTCTTTATTTTTGTAATGCATGACCTGAGGTTCTTCATGGAAGCCTGCTCCGATACCATGACCACAATAATCTTTAACTATGCTGTATTTTTCCAGACCCGTTTTTTTGGTCTTGATAAACTTCTCGATTATGGTACCGATTTGCCCCAGTTTCATTCCTGGACGCACTTTACGTATGCTGGCATATAGACTTTCTTGAGCGATACGACACAAACGCATATTTTTAGGACTGACCTCGCCTATCAAAAACATTTTCGATGTATCGCCATGGTAACCATCTAAGATCACGGTAATATCGATATTGATGACATCACCGTTTTTTAAGACCCGATCGCAGGGGATACCATGACAGACAACCTCATTGATTGAGGTGCAGATAGACTTGGGGAAGCCATGATAATCGAGAGGGGCCGATATCGCGCCATGTTCTGCGGTAAATTTTGCACAAATATCATTCAGCTGATTGGTGGTGATATCGGCTTTCACGAAGGGGGTCACCATTTTTAAAACTTCGGCGGCTAACTTACCTGCAGCTCGCATTTTTTCTATCTCTTCGGCAGTTTTTATCACTATACTCATTTGTCTATCTCTCGTGTCTCAATTGATGCGGGTTGGGTGTGCATATTTTTAGGGTGAAACACTTGCTAAATTTGTGTTGTCGGTCCTAATATGGTATAAAACGCGCCGTTATGAATGACTCTAAATCTTATCTTTGGTGTTGTGAAGATATTCATTATTCATGTAATAGAGTTTCAAGCAACAAAACTTAAGGTCTAGAGTTAAGATGGCGGCCATTATACATGGCTATTTATTAAATACTAAATCACACACGTATCGACACATTCTTCGGGGTGCCTGTATAGGTCGAAGATATGGGATGCGTGGAGGTCTAACCCCTAATACTTAAGGTAATAAAATGACTACAGTTTCAATGCGCGACATGCTAAAAGCCGGTGTTCACTTCGGTCACCAAACCCGTTACTGGAACCCGAAAATGAAGCCTTTCATCTTTGGTGCCCGTAATGGTGTTCACATTATCAACCTAGAGCACACTGTGCCTATGTTCAATGAGGCGCTTGCTTTTATCAGTAACATTGCTTCAAAGAAAGGTAAGGTTCTTTTTGTTGGTACTAAGCGTGCAGCAAGCGAGGCAATCAAAGAGTCTGCAATTTCTTGTGACCAGTACTATGTTGATCACCGCTGGTTAGGCGGCATGTTGACTAACTGGAAAACAGTGCGTCAATCAATCAAGCGTCTTAAAGATCTTGAAAGCCAGTCTGTAGATGGTACTTTCGACAAGCTGACTAAGAAAGAAGCTTTGATGCGTACTCGTGAACTTGCGAAATTAGACAAGTCTCTTGGTGGTATTAAGAACATGGGTGGTTTGCCTGACGTTCTTTTTGTCATCGGTGCAGATCACGAGCATATTGCTGTGAAAGAAGCCAACAACTTGGGTATTCCAGTTGTTGCTATTGTTGATACTAACTCTTCACCAGATGGCATCAACTATATCGTTCCTGGTAACGATGACGCTATGCGTTCTATTCGTCTGTACACTGAGACTGTTGCTGCCGCCGCTAAAGCTGGCCGTGGTCAAGATCTTGCTGTCCAAGCGGAGCAAGACGGTTTCGTAGAAGCTGAATCATAGGGTCGATGATTTTCATCCCTTATTAACCAAGATACATGATTGGTGAACAGGGGCCTTAAGGCCCCTGTTTTATATCTAGTGAATTTGTAGACTTATCTATAGAGGATTTAACAATGGCAATTACTGCTGCCCAAGTTAAAGAACTTCGTCAGCGCACTGGTGCTGGCATGATGGATTGTAAGAAAGCGTTGGTTGAAACCGATGGTGACATCGAACTCGCGATTGATAGCATGCGTAAGAGCGGTGCAGCTAAAGCGGCTAAAAAAGCGGGTAACATCGCTGCTGAAGGTACTATTCTTATTAAGAATGGCGAAAGTTTCGCTGCACTTCTAGAAGTTAACTGTCAAACAGACTTTGTTGCAAAAGATGCCAGCTTTCTCGCATTCGCTAACGCTGTACTAGAAGTTGCTGCTACATCTAAAATTACTATCGAAGAGTTGAAAGCGCAGTTTGAAGAAACTCGTGTTGCACTCGTGACTAAAATTGGTGAAAACATCAACGTTCGTCGCGTTGAGTACATCGATGGTGCAAACCTTGCCTCTTACCGTCACGGTGAGCGTATTGGGGTTGTTGTAGCTGGTGAAGCTGATGAAGCAACGCTAAAGCACATAGCCATGCACGTTGCAGCTTCTAAGCCTGAGTTCGTCAGTCCTGAAGATGTTCCAGCTGATCTTGTTGCAAAAGAAAAAGCACTTCAGATCGAAATTGCTATGAATGAAGGCAAGCCTGCAGAGATTGCAGAGAAAATGGTTTTCGGTAGAATGAAGAAGTTCACTGGTGAGATATCTCTTACTGGTCAAGCTTACATCATGGAACCTAAGAAGACTGTTGGTGCCATTCTTAAAGAGAAAGGCGCTACTGTATCTGGCTTCGTTCGCTTGGAAGTCGGCGATGGTATTGCGAAGAAAGAAGAAGATTTTGCTGCTGAAGTTGCAGCTACCATAGCGGCGACTAAGGCTTAATCTCCAGTTGTAAGCACTCCTAAGACCGCGGCATATGCTGCGGTCTTATTGTATAACTTTACCTATTGGCATCAATCGGGGCTAAACAAATGAGCATGAATCCTAAACCTGCATTTCGACGTATTCTTCTCAAACTCAGTGGTGAAGCCTTAATGGGCAATGAAGGTTTTGGCATAGATCCCAAAGTCTTAGATCGTATGGCTCAGGAGATTAAAGAACTGGTTGAACTCGGCCTTCAGGTAGGTGTTGTTATCGGTGGTGGTAACTTATTCCGTGGAGAGGGGCTTGCACAGGCAGGCATGAATCGTGTCGTTGGCGATCACATGGGCATGCTCGCCACGGTGATGAATGGTTTGGCGATGCGTGATGCTCTACATCGTGCTTATGTCAATGCTAGACTGATGTCTGCTATCCCACTTAAAGGTGTTTGTGATGATTATAACTGGGCTGAAGCCATCAGTTTGCTAAAGTCTGGTCGTGTGGTTATTTTTGCTGCAGGAACGGGTAACCCATTTTGTACCACTGATTCAGCGGCTTGTTTGCGCGGTATTGAAATAGAAGCTGAGGTCGTGATTAAGGGCACTAAAGTCGATGGTGTTTACTCAGATGATCCTGTTAAAAATCCAGATGCGGTAAAATATGATGAAATGGGTTACGATGAAATTTTGGAGAAAGAACTAAAAGTGATGGATCTGGCTGCATTTACCATGGCGAGAGATCACAATATGCCTATTTTGGTATTTAACATGAATAAGCCTGGTGCCCTACGTCGAGTCATTATGGGGGAACAGGAAGGTACCATGATCAAATCAATGACAAAAAAGAATTAAAATTGTTGTAATATTCAGTCAGAAAGAAATGATTGGCTTAGTATGGCAGGATAGTCCTATGACTAAGAATTTAGTGACTCATTTAAAGGATATTTAACGTGATAAACGAAATCAAAGCAGATGCTCAAACACGTATGGCTAAATGCGTAGAAGCCACTAAAACTCAGATGGCTAAGGTTCGTACGGGGCGCGCTCACCCAAGCCTTTTAGATTCGATTAAGGTCTCTTATTACGGTTCTATGACTCCGCTTAAGCAAGTGGGTAATGTCACTATCGAAGATTCGCGTACTCTGGCAGTTTCTGTTTTCGATGCGAGTATGATCCAAGCGGTAGAAAAAGCAATCATGACTTCTGATCTAGGTCTGAACCCTATGTCTGCTGGTGCTATCATCCGCATCCCACTCCCGTCATTAACGGAAGAACGTCGTAAGGACCTTATTAAGGTGGTACGTGCAGAAGCCGAGAATGGCCGTATTTCTGTTCGTAATGTGCGTCGTGATGCTAACTCAGATGTTAAAGACTTAGAGAAAGAGAAAGAGTGTACTGAAGATGATGTGCACCGCACTGAAGATGAGATCCAGAAGTTGACTAATGACCATATTAAGCAGATCGATGATATCTTGTCTGCGAAAGAAGCAGAGTTGATGGAAGTTTAATTCAGGGCTAAGAAGCTAGAATTTAGGCGCCGTGTAGCGGTATACTACACGGCGTTTGTATTTTTAAGGGTCGCAATAGATGTCAATCGGTTCCCAGTCTGGTTCTGAATTCTCTCCAGAGGAGATAGCAGACCTTGTCAAACAGTCTAAGCCCAAACATGTTGCCATAATAATGGATGGTAATGGGCGTTGGGCACAGGCGCAGGGAAAGCCCAGAGTGATGGGGCACAAGGCAGGAGTAAAATCTGTCAGACGAGCTGTGAGTACAGCCAAAGCGTTGGGCATTGACTCACTCACGTTATTTGCATTTTCCAGTGAAAACTGGCACAGGCCTGATAAAGAAGTCTCTCTTTTGATGGAACTCTTCTTTACTGTATTGAAACGTGAAATAAAGCAACTGTGTAACAATGGGGTTAGACTCAATATTATAGGTGATACCAGCCGTTTCTCCGTACGCTTACAGAAACAAATTGCGGCAGCAGAAGCGAAAACGGCAGGTAATAGTGAGCTGATACTTAATATTGCAGCAAATTATGGTGGTCGTTGGGACATCATGCAAGCGGCACAGGCACTCGCTAAAAAAGTTGAATCTGGTGAAATGAGTAGCTGTCAGTTTACCGAAGAGGTCATCAGTCAGCATTTGTCCATGCAAAATCAGTCTGATGTTGATTTAATGATACGAACAGGTGGGGATTATCGTATCAGTAATTTTATTTTATGGCAGGCAGCCTATGCCGAATTGGTGTTTACTGACACTTTATGGCCTGATTTTGATGAGCATGCTTTTAAACAGGCCGTTGCAATTTTTACATCGCGACAACGAAGGTTCGGCCTGACGGGTTACCAAATAGACACGATGCAGTCCGAGTAATAATTTTTTGAGGATATATTTTTGCTAAAAAAACGAATAATAACAGCAACTTGTTTAATCCCCGTAGTTTTGGCTGCGGTTTTTTATATTCCAACTGAATACTTTGCTTGGGTGTTGGTGCCGGTGTTTATGATTGCGGCTAAGGAATGGGGACAGATCATCGATAAGTGCTGCCAAATAACGCAGTGGAGCTTCGCCCTCACTATTGGCGTACTATTAATTGCACTCAATATTTTTGTTCCTAGCGATGAACTTTGGTTTAAAGGCCAGCTTCATCCGGTATACCTGTCCATCATTTTAATCGGGACCTTGTGGTGGGCTATCTCATTGTTACTGGTGCTCTCTTTTCCAAAGAGTTCAGCTTTGTGGCAAAAAAGTCACATGTTCAAGTCCATGTTTGGACAGCTTACCCTAATCCCCTGTTTTGCTGCACTGATTTCGCTTAAAGGCTTAAGTTCTGAGGCAGACCCTTTTTATGGTGGGATCTTAGTCTTCTTGGTGATGCTGGTGGTTTGGGCTACCGATAGTGGGGCATATTTTTTCGGTAAAGTATTTGGGCGTACCAAATTAATGCCTAACGTGAGCCCCGCTAAAACTATCGAAGGCCTTATTGGTGGATTAATAACTAGTATGGTCGTGGTGGTGGGAGTGATGACTTTTTCACCAGAGCAGGAACTAGGCTTGGTTATTGTCGTGATATTATTTATCGCCATGGTATCGGCGGTGGGCGATCTATCTGAGAGTATGTTCAAGCGGGTGGCCGATATAAAAGATTCGGGTGCTATCTTGCCTGGACACGGTGGCATACTTGACCGAATAGACAGCCTGACGGCTGCATTACCTGTGTTTACACTTATTTATATCATATTTTGGACATAAGCTAATGCAAAATATGGTCATACTTGGCGCAACAGGATCCATAGGTGCAAGTACGTTAAGTGTCATTGCCAACAACCCTGAGGCATATTCGGTCTATGCTTTGGTGGCGAATACCAATGTGGATAAGATGTTGTCACTGTGTATAGCACATCAGCCGGCGATTGCCCATATGGTTGATGTTGATGCTGCTAGCCAACTGCGTCAGCTTTTACCTATAAACTCAGGTATTGAAGTCACTACGGGGGCTGATGAGCTTGATGAACTTGTTAGTGCATCTTGTGTCGATACTGTAATGGCCGCGATTGTCGGTGCAGCGGGCTTACTACCGACCCTTGCCGCTGTAAAAGCGGGCAAACGCGTTCTTCTCGCTAATAAAGAGTCTCTGGTGATGTCTGGTCGGTTATTTATAGAGGCAATGAAGGCTTCAGGAGCGCAAGTACTGCCTGTCGACAGTGAGCATAATGCAATATTTCAAGCTTTACCTGAATCGACTCAGAAACATATTGGATACTGTGATCTTGACAGTGCGGGAGTCTCGCATATTTTATTGACGGGTTCAGGTGGCCCTTTCTTGACATCTGCTCTCGATTCTCTCAGCGCCATGACACCTGCACAAGCCTGTAAACATCCTAATTGGACTATGGGTCGTAAGATATCCGTCGATTCAGCTAGCATGATGAACAAGGGGCTTGAGTATATTGAGGCGCGTTGGTTATTTAATACCACAGCGGCACAGCTGAAGGTTGTGATTCACCCTCAGAGCGTTATTCACTCAATGGTTCAGTATCGTGATGGGTCGGTTTTAGCTCAGCTGGGTAATCCAGATATGCGTACACCAATTGCTCATTGTATGTCTTATCCCCAAAGAATTAACTCAGGAGTTGAACCTTTGGATTTTTTCAAAGTCGGACAGTTAAGCTTCTTAGAACCAGATTTTAATCGTTTCCCCTGTTTGGCGCTTGCCATTGAAGCCTGTAAGCAAGGTCAAGAAGCAACGACAGTGTTAAATGCTGCAAATGAAATATCAGTTGCAGCATTTTTGGAAAATAAGTTAAAGTTTACTGATATAGCCAAAATAACTGAAACATGTTTAAGCAAAGTGTCTATGGCTTCTTTGAAGAGTCTGGATGATATTATTGCTCTAGATACACAAACTCGCAGATTTGCGTTAGCGTTAGTCGCTAAGATTTAATTATTTAAAGGATGGGGATGATCGATTTTTTGTGGAACTTAGGTTCCTTCGTTATTGCATTAGGCATCTTAATTGCTGCACATGAATATGGTCACTTTTGGGTGGCTAGGCGTTGTGGTGTGAAAGTTGAGCGTTTTTCTATCGGTTTTGGTAAGGCGATATGGCGAAGGGTCGGTAAGGATGGCACTGAATATGTGTTAGCCTTAATCCCCCTTGGCGGCTATGTTAAAATGTTAGATGAGCGTGTGGATGAAGTCCCGGAAGAATTAAAAAATCAAGCGTTTAATCGAAAAAGTGTTTGGCAACGGATTGCAATTGTTGCAGCAGGTCCCATGGCCAATTTCATTTTTGCTGTTGCCGTACTTTATGTTATGTACCTGATAGGTGTACCGGCATTCAAGCCCGTTATAGATGCTACACGCCTGAATACTCCAGCGGCGCAGATACAAATTGATCAACCTATGTTGATTACTTCAGTTGAGGGTCAACGTGTTCAGAATTGGGAAGAGGTCACCTACGCTTTGATTAGTGAAATTGGTGAGCCACATATTGACATCACCTTAACGCCTTTAGACACTAGCGCCGATGGGGCACTAGGCACTAAATATCGATTAAATACCAAAGAATGGGAGTTCGATCCGGATAAAGAGTCACCAATCGCTTCATTGGGACTCGATTTTTATAAGCCAGAAATAACCCCAGTTTTAGGGTTAGTGGCTCCTGATGGCGCTGCCGCTGCCGCAGGCATAGAGGTCGGAGATATCCTAGTTGCCGTCGATGGTGTGCCCTATGGTGAATGGGATGATTTTGTCAGTAAAATAAAATCCTCGGCAAACCACACTTTATTCATCACCGTCAGGCGAGCTGGTGAACAACTTCAGCTAAAGGTGACCCCTAGCGAACGTATGGGGCCACAAGGACAAATTGAAGGTGTTATCGGTGTTGCTCCGACTCAAGCCGATTGGCCGAAAAATATGAAGCTACAGCTTGAGTATGGCTTTATAGAATCATTTGGCGTGGCAACGGATAAAACGTGGCAACTTATCTCTGTCAGCTTTAAGATGATTGGCAAACTGATCACTGGTGATCTGTCGATTAAGAATTTAAGTGGACCAATATCCATAGCACAGGGTGCTGGCAACAGTGCTAACTATGGCTTGGTGTACTTTTTAGGTTTCCTCGCATTAATTAGCGTTAACTTAGGTATTATCAACTTATTGCCTTTGCCCGTGCTTGATGGAGGACACTTGTTGTATTACTTCATAGAAGTGATCACAGGGAGGCCTGTACCTGAGAAGGTACAGGAAATTGGATTCAGATTTGGGGCAGCCATGCTGCTGATGTTGATGAGTGTCGCGCTTTTCAACGATTTCTCCCGACTCTGAGCAAGGACACACACATAATTAGAAGTGCTCTATGAGATTTAATAAACTTTTTGCCTCGATGGTATTAGTCGGTGCGTCTTTATCAGGGAACGGTTGGGCAGAAACATTCCAGCCATTTGAAGTCACAGATATTCAGGTTCAAGGGCTACAACGTGTAGCGCTTGGTGCTGCCTTACTGAGCATTCCAGTCAAGGTCGGTGATACTGTCGATGAACTTAAACTGCAACAAGCGATCAAAAGCTTATATGCTTCGACGAACTTTGAACATATCGAAGTCAGTCGTGATGACGGTGTGTTGATTGTTATCGTCAAAGAACGTCCGACGATCAGTGTGATTATCTTTGAAGGTAACAAGGATATCAAAGATGAACAGCTTCAAGAGAGCTTAGATGGTTCTGGCGTCAAGGTGGGGGAGTCATTGGACAGAACCATGTTAGCGGGTATTGAAAAAAGCCTACAAGATTTCTATTATGGCGTTGGCAAGTACGGCGCAAAAGTAGAAGCTGAAGTCATTAATTTGCCCCGTAATCGTGTCGAATTACAGTTTAATTTTACCGAAGGTTTAGCCGCTGAAATTAAGCAGATTAATATAGTTGGGAACGAAGTCTTCACCGATGCTGAATTGATTGGCATGCTAGAACTTAAAGATTATGTCGCTTGGTGGGATCTGTTTGGTGAGCGTCGTTACCAAAAGCAGAAGCTTCAGGCCGATCTTGAGACCGTAAAGACCTTTTATCATAACCGAGGTTATATTCGTTTTGACGTCACTTCAACTCAGGTTGCCATGACTCCAGATCGTAAAGGCTTATATATCACCATCAATGTCGATGAGGGTGAACAGTATACTGTGACAGAGGTCAACCTTACAGGGGACCTGATGGGGCGAGAGAAGGTGATGAAGGCCATTCTACCCATTAGGGTTGGTGACATCTATAATGGCGCCGATGTGACATTTGCCGAAGAGATGTATGGCAAGTATTTAGGTCGTTTTGGTTACGCCTACCCAGAAGTTAAGACTTACCCCGAAATTGATGATGAGACAAAAGAGGTCAAACTCAATGTCAATATTCGTCCGGGTAAACGAGTCTATGTGCGTAACATTAATTTTTCCGGTAACCAAGTGACTAAAGATGAAGTCTTACGCCGTGAACTGCGTCAGATGGAAGGTGCTTGGCTTAGCTCGGGATTAGTTGAGCAGTCAAAAGTATACCTGAATCGTCTGGGCTACTTTGAAACTGTCGACACCGAAACGGTACCGGTTCCAGGCACCGACGATTTGGTCGACATAAATTTCAAGGTGAAGGAGCAGCCTTCGGGGTCATTTAATGCTGGTGTGGGTTATGGTACCGAGTCGGGTATAAGTCTGCAGTTTGGTGTGCAGCAGAGTAACTTTTTAGGAACAGGTAATCAGGCCGGTGTCAACTTTAATACTAATTCGTATTCTAAGAATGTAACCTTCTCTTTTACCGACCCTTACTTTACCAAAGATGGTATCAGTCTAGGAGGCAGCGTTTACTGGAATGAGTTTGATGCCGATGAAGCCAACCTTGAGCGATACAAGAATAGTTCCTATGGTGTTGCGGTGAATTCCGGGTTCCCAATCAACGAAAATAATCGTATCAATGGAGGCATAGGTTATCGTCATAACACCATCTCGGAAATTTCGTCTTATGAGCAGGCGCTTAGATTCTATAACATTTACCGTGATTCGGGGAATCCTAATGCCAAATTGTCTTTCGATAATTTCGAGCTTACTCTCGGTTGGTCTCGCAGTACATTGAACCGCGGTACTTTCCCATCAGACGGTTCATCTCAGAGATTAAGTACTAAGATAACGATACCTGGTTCAGATCTGCAATACTTCAAGGCAGACTTTAATACCAGTTTTTATTATCCACTCTCTAACAATCACAAGTGGGTTGCATTAGCGAAAGCACGCGCTGGATATGGTAATGGTTATGGTCAATATAATGATAATGACCAAATTCTACCTTTCTGGGAAAACTACTATTCAGGTGGTAGCACTTCATTGCGTGGTTTTGAATCTAATTCGGTTGGCCCTCGTTCATTCTATTTGAGTCGCGACTTAGAAACTTGTTCTCCGGATCCATCGGCTGATGGATGTTATTTGCCAGGTGATCCTAACCAGATACAGGTGAGTGATGGCAACTCTATCGGTGGTAATGCGATTGTAACAGCCAGTTTGGAAATGATTGTACCTACGCCTTTCTTAGATGAGGCTTACAGCAATTCGGTGCGAACCAGTTTCTTCTTCGATGTGGGTAATGTGTGGGATACTGAGTTTGATTATGACTCATACAGGTACCTTCCAGTTGAACAATTTGATAAACTTCAGGATTTTTCTGATCCAGGTAGAATTCGTGCTTCGACGGGTATGAGTGTCCAATGGCTATCGCCTATGGGACCTATGGTATTCAGCTTAGCTTGGCCAGTTAAAGAATATGAAGATGATAAAACTGAAATCTTCTCGTTTAATATAGGTAAAACTTTCTAATTAAAAAAATAAATAGTTAAATTCTAATATACTTAACATACAGAATAATCGGCAAGTTTTGCTGAAAAAGGAGCTTAATGTGAAAAAGATGTTTAATCGCGCGATGATGGTATCAGTTCTTCTTTGTGTACCTATAGCAGCACAGGCAGAGAAGATAGCAGTGGTAGATATGCAGGCCGTCTTCGAGCAATTACCTCAGCGTGAGCAGGTGAGTAAAACACTGAAAGCTGAATTTGGTGATCGTGTTGCTGGGGTGCAAAAGATACAAGAAGAGCTGCGTGGTATGCTTGAGAAACAGCAACGTGATGGCGCGCTAATGAGCGAATCTCAGAAAACTGACTTGGTACGTCAGATGGAGACGATGCAATCTGAGCTGCAACTGAAGGGTAAGGCATTAGATGAAGATATGCGTCGCCGTCAAGGTGAAGAGCAAAATAAATTATTAGTTAAAGTTCAGCAGGCAATCAATACTATCGCCGAGAAAGAGAACTATGACATGGTGCTTCAGCGTGGTGCTGTCATCTATGTCAAGCCAACATCAGATATCAGCAGTAAAGTTGTCGATGCTCTTAGTAAAGGTTAATAGTAAAGGCTGATCATAAATGACAAGCTACACCCTAAAAGAGCTGGCTAGCATACTAGGTGCAGAGGTCCAAGGTGATGAGACATTGGAGATCTCCAGTGTCGCAACTCTGGAGAATGCGACTCAAGGTCAGCTCTCTTTTTTGGCGAATGCTAAATATCGTGCTCAATTGGAGAATACTCAAGCGAGTGCAGTTTTAGTTTCAGTGCAAGAGGCCGCAGATTTTACCGGTAATGCTCTGGTATTAAATGATCCCTATGTTGGCTTCGCTCGTGTTGCTCAATTGCTAGATACCACCCCAAAATCTGCCATTGGCATACATGACTCTGCGGTGATTCACCCATCGGCTAAGCTAGATAAAGGTGTTGCAATTGGAGCTAATGCCGTTATCGGTGAAAACGTTATTCTTTCGGAAAATGTTCAAGTCGGCCCAGGTTGTGTAATTGGTCAAGATTGTATTTTAGGTTCAGGCACTCGGCTGTGGGCGAATGTGACCTTGTATCATGATGTCCATTTAGGTCAAGACTGCATCATACATTCTGCAGCAGTCATTGGATCCGATGGCTTCGGTTACGCCAATGAACGTGGACTATGGGTCAAGATCCCCCAGACAGGCGGTGTTCGTATCGGTAATCGAGTCGAGATAGGCGCCAGCACTACGGTGGATCGAGGTGCTATAGAACATACCCAGATCCATGATGGTGTTATTCTTGATAATCAAGTACAGATAGCGCATAACGATATTATAGGCGAAAACACGGCCATTGCCGGTAATTCAACGATTGCTGGCAGCACAAAAATTGGCAAGAACTGTATCATTGGCGGTAACAGTGCCGTGGCGGGGCATTTGAGTGTGGCTGATGGTACTCATATTTCAGGTAGTACTAACATTACCAGTATTATTCGTAAGCCAGGTGTGTATACCTCCACGACTGTGGCTATGGATAACAAGTTATGGCGCCGAAATACGGTGAGATTTAAACAGTTAGATGAGCTTTTTAAACGAGTAAAAAAGCTTGAAAAATCAAATAAAATAGAAAATTAACTGCCCAGTGGCAGCTTAAGGAAAATGTGTGTCAAATGAATTAAATACCATGGATATTAAGGAGATCATGAATTCTCTTCCCCATAGGTATCCTTTTTTATTGATCGATCGTGTTTTGGATTACACTCCGGGTGAAACTTTGCATGCGATTAAAAATGTCACTATCAATGAGCCTTTTTTTCAGGGACATTTCCCAGTTCAGCCTGTGATGCCTGGTGTTTTGATCTTAGAAGCCATGGCCCAAGCAACGGGTCTGTTGGCTTTTAAATCTATGGAAGCTGCGGCAGCAGAGTCTTTGTATTATTTTGCGGGCATAAATAAGGCACGATTTAGGCGTGTGGTTGAGCCTGGTGATCAATTACACTTTGAAGTTAAGTTAATTAAAGAGCGGCGCGGGATAGGGGTGTTCACTGGTGTTGTAAAGGTCGATGGTGAGGTAGTTTGCTCCGCTGAGATAATGTGTGCTCGCAGAGAGATTAAAAAGTGATAGATAAATTAGCGTTTGTACATCCTGATGCCAAAATTGGTCACAATGTCACTATTGGTCCTTGGACCTATATTGGTGCAGATGTAGAGATTGGTGACGGTTGTTGGCTAAGCTCCCATGTCGTTGTTAAGGGGCCAACGGTCATCGGTAAAGGCAATAAAATTTTTCAATTTGCCTCGGTAGGTGAAGATTGCCAAGATAAGAAATATGCAGGGGAAGCAACGCGACTCATCATGGGCGATAACAATATTGTGCGTGAATCGGTGACCATACATCGAGGAACCACTCAAGATAAGGGTGAGACTCGCATAGGGTCTAATAACTTATTTATGGCTTATGTCCATATTGCCCATGATTGTGTTGTGGGCAATAATGTGATCATGTCTAACAGTGCTTCTATTGCTGGCCATGTCCATATCGGTGATTGGGCTATTTTAGGGGGACTCACAGGGGTGCATCAGTTTGTTCATATTGGTGCTCATGCATTTACTGCTGGTTACTCATTGATCTTGCAAGATGTGCCACCTTTCGTGATGGCATCGGGCCAACCCGCTATACCTCGTGGGTTGAACAGTGAAGGCATGAAGCGTCGTGGTTTCTCGAAAGAGAGTCAGTTGGCGGTAAGACGAGCCTATAAAACACTCTACCGTAAAAGTTTGACCGTTGAGGAGGCTATGGTGACTTTATCGGCAGAGTCAGATAATGAGCAAGTTAAGTTTATGATTGATTTTGTGTCTAGTTCCAATCGTGGCATCATCCGCTAGATCAGTTTCTGAGGAACGGACTATCTATTTAGTCAAACTAGCATTACCTGAGCCGGTGTTAATACTGGCTCTCTACTCTCCATTTGTGACTATTTTAAGACTCCTATCCTATGAGCGAAAATAAAAAAATGATATTTGCAATGGTTGCAGGAGAGATCTCCGGTGATATTTTAGGTGCTGGCTTAATCGAGGCATTGCAAAAATACTATCCTAATGCACAATTTATCGGCATTGGTGGACCTCGTATGGAAGCCTTAGGTTTTGAATCCCTGTTCTCCTATGAAGAGCTTGCCGTGATGGGCATCGTCGAAGTATTGTCTCGTCTTCCTAGATTATTGAACGTGCGTAAAACCTTGATTGATGAAATTTGTACTATCAAGCCAGATTGTTTCATTGGTATTGATGCGCCGGACTTTAATCTTGGTCTCGAACTCAAGCTAAAACGACGGGGGATCAAGATCGTGCATTATGTCAGTCCTTCAGTATGGGCTTGGCGACCAAAACGCATTTTCAAAATTGCCAAGGCGACCGATTTGGTGTTGTCATTATTACCTTTTGAAAAAGCGTTTTATGATGAACATCGAGTATCGTGTACATTTGTGGGCCATACCTTAGCGGATGATATTCCACTTATTAGTGATAAAATTGTGGCTCGTAGGGCTTTGGGTTTAGATCTTCAAGCCGAATATCTTGCAGTTCTGCCTGGCTCTCGTGGCAGTGAACTTAAGCAGTTAGCCGAGCCTTTTGTTCGTGCGGCTATGATAATCAAGAACAAATATCCCGATATTCGTTTTGTGACTCCGGTAGTCAATGCTAAACGTCGGGCTCAGTTTGAAGAGGCTCTGCAAGCCTATGCCCCAGATCTCGAGGTCCATATTATAGAAGGTCATTCGAGAGAGGTGATGGCCGCAAGTGATTGTATCTTGTTAGCTTCGGGTACCGCGACTCTGGAAGCTATGCTAATCAAGCGGCCCATGGTTGTTGCCTATCGCGTTAATCCGCTCACTTACCTTATTATTAAGTCATTGATGTTTATTGACCAGTTTTCATTGCCCAATCTACTTTCAGGGGAAAATTTGGTGACTGAACTCATTCAAGAAAATTGTACGCCTGAAAACATTGCAGCGGCGGTGTCTATTCAGCTCGATGGTGACTTCACTCAGCTGCAGAATAAATTTCTCGTCCTCCATTCTCAGTTGAGATGTAACGCCAGTGCACGCGCCGCAGAAGCCGTGGTAAACCTTATCTCTCATTAGTGTATGTCTTTAAGTTTACGCTCTCAGCTAGCAGGTATAAAGCATGGCAATTTTTAAAGCTATTACTCCCGAACAGATCACCCGCTTGAGTGTGGGCTTATATGCCGGCGTCGACGAGGTCGGTCGGGGACCATTGGTAGGGAATGTGGTTACTGCGGCGGTTATTTTAGATCCCGTGCATCCTATTCTCGGGCTTAATGACTCTAAGAAGCTGACCGAGAAAAAACGTGAGGCTCTGTTCACCGAGATCCATGAAAAAGCGTTATCTATTAGTGTGGGTCATGCTACGCCAGAAGAGATAGATGAGATCAATATTTTACACGCCACTATGTTAGCTATGCAGAGGGCTGTTGCTGGGTTAGAGATTAAACCCATAAGAGTGTTAGTCGACGGTAATCGGACCCCCATTTTTTATCATGGTGACAACACAGAACTAGTTCTTGAAGCTCATGCCGTAGTGAAAGGGGATGGCTTGATTGCCGCGATTAGTGCAGCCTCTATTGTCGCCAAAGTCATCCGTGATAGAGAGATGAAGCTGCTCGATATGGAGCATCCTCAATATGGCTTCGCTAAACACAAAGGTTATCCGACTAAGGCTCACTTTCAAGCCTTAGAGCAACATGGTGTGCTAGTTGAGCATAGAAAAAGCTTCCGCCCGGTAAGAGAAAGGCTAACCAAGGAACTGCAAACGGGGCGTTAAAATCACATTTGCTGCTTTAACTTACTGCTCTGGTTTGGTTTGTCTGACTCTGTTAATCTTTGTTAGGTTCTTAGTGTTATTTTTTTACTCATTTTTTATTAATTTAAGTACTCAAAAATATGTCTGATCCCAGTTTTGTGCATCTGCGTGTCCACAGCGATTTTTCTATGTCTGATGGCTTGGCCAAAGTGAAGCCTATTTTAGCTAAGGTGTTGGAGCTTGGCATGCCTGCTGTTGCATTAACCGATCAGACTAATCTGTGTGGTTTAGTGAAATTTTATGGTGCTTGCCATGGTGCAGGGGTCAAACCCATTATAGGCGCCGATTTTTGGGTTAAAGTGCCAGGTTTTGACAAAGATCTCTGTTCGATCACTGTATTAGCTATGGATAATGATGGTTATTTAAATTTGACCTTATTAATCAGTGATGCTTACTTGAGAGGGCATATAAACGATAGAGCTGTTATCGATCAAGATTGGCTGGCTAAATATAGCAAAGGATTACTCCTCCTCTCGGGGGGATGTCATGGAGATATTGGCCGGGCGCTGATAAAAGGCAATCAATCTCAAGTCAATTCATTAGTTGAGTTTTACCAGACTCATTTCCCTGACCGTTACTATCTTGAACTGTTACGTACTGGCCGTCCCGATGAAGAGCGCTATCTTCATTTGGCCGTGGCGCTGGCAGAAGAGAAAGGTTTACCCGTTGTTGCAACCAATCAGGTGGTGTTTAATAGTCCTGACCTTTTTGATGCCCACGAGATCCGTGTCGCTATCTCAGATGGTTTTACCTTAGCGGATCCTCGTCGGCCGAAGAAGTATAGCGAACAACAGTACTTTAAAAGCAGCGAAGAGATGTGTGAGCTGTTTGAAGACATTCCTGAAGCCATTGCCAATACCGTGGAGATTGCTAAGCGTTGTAATGTCACGGTGCGCTTGGGTGAGTATTTTCTGCCTAACTTTCCTACGGGTGAGCTTAGCATCGACGATTTTCTGGTTAAGGTGTCAGAAGATGGCTTGGAGGAACGGTTAAAGTCTCTATATCCCGATCCCAAGATTAAAGCTGACAAACGTCCTGCATACGATGAACGTCTAGAAATTGAGCTTAAGGTGATTAACCAGATGGGTTTTCCTGGCTACTTTCTCATTGTGATGGAGTTTATTCAGTGGGGAAAAGATCAAGATATCCCTATTGGCCCAGGCCGTGGTTCAGGAGCGGGTTCCTTAGTGGCTTATGCTCTTAAAATTACCGATCTCGATCCGCTAGAATATGATCTGCTATTCGAACGTTTCCTCAATCCAGAACGCGTTTCAATGCCGGATTTTGATATCGATTTTTGCATGGACAGACGAGATGAAGTTATCGACCATGTCGCCGAACTCTATGGCCGTGATGCGGTATCTCAGATCATTACCTTCGGTACCATGGCTGCCAAGGCCGTTATTCGAGATGTGGGCCGAGTATTAGGTCATCCCTATGGTTTTGTCGACCGCATCTCTAAGATGGTACCGGTCGAGCCGGGCATGACACTGGCTAAAGCCTTCGAAGTCGAACCTGCGCTGCAGGAGTCTTACGATGGTGATGAAGAGGTCAAAGATCTCATCGACATGTGTCGAATATTAGAAGGTGTGACACGTAATGCGGGTAAACATGCGGGTGGCGTAGTGATATCACCGACCACGATTACCGATTTTGCTCCCATTTACTGTGACTCAGAAGGGAAAAATCCGGTTACCCAGTTTGATAAAAATGATGTCGAGACCGCAGGACTGGTCAAATTTGATTTTCTGGGACTGAGAACTTTGACCATCATCGATTGGACATTGCAGATGATCAATCCTAAACGAAAAAAAATGGGTCAAGATCCTGTGCGTATCGAGTCGATTCCCCTCGATGATAAGCAGAGTTTTAAACTGTTACAGCGATATGAAACTACGGCGGTATTCCAGTTAGAATCTCGTGGTATGAAAGACTTGATCAAACGCCTTAAACCAGACAGCTTCGAAGATATGATTGCTTTGGTGGCCCTGTTCCGTCCAGGTCCACTTCAGTCCGGTATGGTAGATAATTTCATCGAGCGTAAGCACGGTCGAGAAAAAGTCTCTTTCCCTGATGCTGAATATCAACATGAGTCTCTTAAGTGGGTGCTCGAACCCACTTATGGGATTATTTTGTATCAAGAGCAGGTGATGCAGATTGCTCAAGTGCTCGCGGGTTATTCACTCGGTGGCGCGGATATGCTGCGCCGAGCCATGGGTAAGAAGAAACCCGAAGAGATGGCCAAGCAGCGCGGTACCTTCGAAGAGGGAGCCATCAATAACGGTATTGACGGCGAACTGTCGATGAAAATTTTCGATCTGGTAGAGAAATTTGCTGGTTACGGATTTAACAAGTCCCACTCTGCCGCCTATGCATTAGTCTCCTATCAAACACTCTGGCTAAAAACCCATTATCCGGCCGAGTTTATGGCGGCGGTCATGTCTGCTGATATGGATAACACGGACAAAATAGTCATCTTAGTGGATGAGTGTGAACGCATGGGTCAGCCTTTGCTGCCACCGGATGTTAACAAGGGTTTGCTGAAATTCAATGTCGATGATGAGGGCAGCATAGTTTATGGTATCGGCGCTATCAAAGGAGTCGGTGATGGCCCTGTGGAGTCAATACTGGCAGCGCGTAAGGATGGTCCGTTTAAAGACTTATTTGATTTCTGTGCTCGAGTCGATCTTAAAAAGTTAAACAAGCGCATCATGGAGAAACTTATTTACGCAGGGGCACTAGATAGTTTAGGGCCTCATCGCGCCGCCATGATGGCAACGTTACCCGAAGCCGTACGCGCCGCAGATCAAAATGCCAAAGCGGAAGCCATTGGTCAGCATGATATGTTTGGTTTGCTCAATAGCGATGTCGAAGATATTAAGCAGCAATTTGTTCAGTGCCCCCCCTGGCCAGATAAGATATGGCTGGAAGGTGAGCGTGAAACCTTAGGTCTTTACCTGACGGGTCACCCTATTAATCAGCATCTCAAAGAACTGAAGCATTACACATCGAGTCGACTCAAAGATGTGCATCCTACCGAGCGTGGAAAAACCATGAAAATCGCCGGTCTGGTCATTGCAACGCGGGTGATGATGACTAAGCGAGGTTCTAAGATGGGACTGGTGACTTTGGATGATAAGAGTGACCGATTGGAGGTGATGTTATTTACTGAAGCCTTCGAGAAGTTTAATCACCTGTTAGAGAAAGATCGTATCTTGATTGTTGAAGGAGAGGTAAGTTTCGATGATTTCGCTGGCGGTAATCGTATGACCGCCAGAAATATCATAGATATTGGTGAGGCGCGTAATCATTTTGCCAGTGCTGTTGAGGTGGATATTGACAGTGACATGATTGATGAAACCTGGTTAGATAACTTCCAGAAAGTAGTAGAGCCGTGGAGAAGTGGCGCAGTCCCCATCATAGTCAATTATGCTCAACCACAGGCAAAGGCCCAGTTTAAACTGGGGGGTAACTGGAAAGTTAACCCCACCGATGAGATGATGCTAGCGCTGGAAAGCTTAACTGGTGCAGGCCGAGTAAGGATCTTGTTTTAACATGGATCGCAAACATGACCCAAAGGTTGTTGGGTTTAACTTAAGCGAACTAATTGCTGCCCTTGTTGAGCAATCTGGCGTGAAATCTGGTGCGAAGTTAGTGCTCGCCTATAGTGGCGGCGTCGATTCAGAGCTGTTAGCGCTAGGCTTATCTGAGTTTGCTCGTGAGCACCATGAGTACCAATACCTGCTAGTTCATGTACACCATGGTTTGAGTGAGCATGCTGATGCTTGGGTTAGCCATTGTCAGTCTCAAGCAATAAATTATAAATTACCTATATGTATCAAGTATGTAGAGGTAGATGTAGGCCCAAGAAAGAGCATCGAAGCCGAGGCGAGAAACGCACGCTATAATGCGATGAAATCTCAGATGGCCTCTGGTGATATTTTACTGACCGGGCATCATCTAGATGATCAGCTTGAAACTGTATTGCTGGCATTAAAGCGAGGCCTCGGTCCTAAAGGGCTGTCGGCCATGGGAAGCACGCAAGTTTTCGACGATGATAAACAATTACTGCGACCTTTTTTATCTATCAGTCGTGAGCAAATTGAGATGAAAGCCAGCATTCTTGGACTGGTTCATATTACCGATGAGAGCAATAGTGATAGCAAGTATGACCGGAATTTTTTACGCTTAGAAATCATTCCAAGACTCAAAGCCCGTTGGGGATCCATAGCAACGACTGCGAGTCGTAGTGCATGGCTATGCGCTCAGCAACAAGCGGTAATCAATGATGAAGTGAGCGAACGCTTACCCGCTTTTATTTCAACCAGAAAAGGGGGTTCTCTCGACTTAGCGCTTCTCGCGGCGCAGAGTCTCAACTGGCAATCATTGCTCTTTAGAGGTTTTATAGAAAAATTAGCTTTTGCGCCACTATCCCAAACTCAACTAGTTCAATCTTTGTCACAATTACTGACAGCAAGGCGTGATGCTAAGGTCGAACTTCGACAGGGAGACTTGTTGATAAGACGTTATCAAGGGCGCGCTTATCTTACGTCGGTAATCGATGAGAAAAATGAATGTCCGAGTAAGACGTTTATCAAGCTCGACATTGGCTGTATATTGGATAAAAATGCAGAAACTAGTTTCTCCTTATCTGAGTGTAATAGGCTTTCGGTCACTAAGGTGACTACTTCAGACAGATTAAGGCTACCCAGTAGAACCCAGCCAGTTAGTATTCGTTTTTCAGTGAAAGGAAAAACTCGATGCCACCCTACTAATAGAGATAAAGCCAGAGAGCTGAAAAAATTATGGCAGGAATACGGCATTCCCCCATGGGAGAGAGCTAGAGTTCCCTGTATCTTTTACGGCGAACAACTGGTTTGCGCCGTGGGATATTGGATAGAAAGTGGATTCTTGTGCGAACAAGATGAATTTGGGTTCGTGTTCAGTTTACATAAGTTTTAATCAGTGTTTTCAGCAAATTCACTGAGCACTTCAAATACGACTTCGCTTTTGGGTATTTTTCTCTCTATAAGACTCCTTTTATCTTTTGAGGTGTTCGGATGATTAAACACGTAAACAC
>JBAHZX010000046.1:0-20507 GCA_037132815.1 Shewanella sp. | reverse complement strand
TTCGAGCACTAAAAGCAAGAAGAACCTGATGATATTTATCAAGCCAACCATCATTCGTGATGGCATCACTATGGAAGGCATAGCGGGTCGTAAGTATAACTACTTCCGTGCACTTCAGTTGGAGCAACGAGAACGTGGTATTAATTTGATGCCAAATAGTGAAGTCCCTGTGCTTGATGAATGGGATCAGTCTGAATATCTGCCACCAGAAGTTAATGATATTTTAGAGCGTTATAAGGAAGGTAAAAGCTTAGAGACTAAGATGCGCGATACAGATCCTGCTTTGAAGATCATCACAGAGAATATGGATGATAATACCGATGAGCAATAGTCAAACTCCTCAGCGTGATGAGTTTGCTTTAGTTTCTGACGAAATTTGGCAAGATTCAGAAATTGATTGTGACAAGGAGTTTCATTCCGATAGCAGGGAGCGATTGCCCTTCGCTTTTTCTCATCGTTTCGATGTGGTGCTTGATACTAATGTCGATGAAGTTTTAACCTTGTATCATACTGATCAAACTCCTCTGTCTGACTTGCTCGAAGTCAGACGCTACACGGGGCATGAACTGCCTTTAGTGCAACTGGTTCCGGTTGAGTTTGAGACTAGGTTGACTCAGAGATATCAGGCTGATTCTTCCGAGGCACAGCAGTTGATGGAAGATATTGGCAATGAGATGGACTTGTATACATTAGTTGAAGAACTGCCTCAAACAGAGGACCTGCTTGAGGGCGATGACGATGCACCTATCATCAAGTTGATCAATGCTTTGTTATTGGAGGCGATCAAAGAGGAAGCCTCAGACATTCATATTGAGACCTACGAGAAGCAATTGGTCATCCGTTTTCGAGTTGATGGTATGTTGAAAGAGGTGCTGAAACCTAATCGTAAGCTTTCATCTTTACTTGTTTCTCGTATTAAAGTCATGGCTCGTCTGGATATCGCCGAGAAGAGAGTCCCTCAGGATGGCCGTATTTCACTTAGGATTGGTGGACGAGCCGTCGATGTACGTGTGTCGACGATGCCGTCGAGTCATGGTGAACGTGTGGTCTTACGTCTATTAGATAAAAATACGGGTAACTTAGACCTGATCCAACTCGGTATGACAGAATTGGTTCGTATTCAGTTCGATAAACTGATCCGCAAGCCCCATGGTATCATCTTGGTGACCGGGCCGACGGGTTCTGGTAAGAGTACAACCCTATATGCTGGTCTCAGTGAACTGAATTCGAGAGACACCAATATTCTGACCGTAGAAGATCCAATTGAATATGAATTGGAGGGAGTGGGCCAGACTCAGGTTAACACTAAAGTGGATATGACCTTTGCTCGTGGTTTGAGGGCTATTTTGCGACAAGACCCCGATGTGGTGATGATAGGAGAGATCCGAGACTTGGAAACGGCTCAAATTGCCGTTCAGGCATCGTTAACTGGTCATATGGTGTTATCGACGCTGCACACCAATACCGCATCTGGTTCCATCACTCGATTACAGGATATGGGCGTGGAGCCTTTCTTAGTCTCATCAAGTCTATTGGGCGTATTGGCCCAACGTCTTATCCGTACCCTATGTGCTGAGTGCAAATCTGAGCATGTTCCGGACCAAAGTGAACGTAAGTTGTTGGGGATCGGTGAAGATGATCCAAGAGTTATATATCGCGCCGAAGGCTGTCAGTCTTGTGGCAATAATGGCTACCGAGGCCGAACCGGTATTCATGAATTACTTATCGTCACCGACGACGTACGTGAACTTATCCATACCGGACGAGGTGAATTGGCTATCGAGAAACTTATTCGTCAGACGACACCGAGCATTCGCCATGATGGCATGAATAAGGTGTTGGTAGGAAAAACTACCCTCGAAGAGGTATTACGTGTTACCCGAGAGGAGTAATTTATGCCAGCATTTGAATATAAAGTTTTAGATAAACAAGGTAAACAGCAGAAAGGTGTGATTGAGGCTGATAGCGCCCGTCATGCTCGTGGGCAGTTAAGAGAACAACGCTTGATGCCGTTGGAGATCAAGCCTGTTATCGAGAAAGAGTCTAAGGCTAAATCTGGAAGCAAGAGCCTCTTTCAGCGGGGTATCTCAGTAGCAGAACTGGCTCTTCTCACACGTCAAATAGCCACCTTGGTTGCTGCTGGGTTGCCCATAGAAGAAGCATTGAAAGCGGTGGGTCAGCAATGTGAGAAAGATCGTCTGGCGAGCATGATTATGGCGGTGCGTTCCCGTGTGGTAGAAGGTTATAGCCTCGCTGATTCAATGGTCGAATTCCCTCATGTTTTTGATGATCTCTATCGTGCCATGGTGGCATCGGGAGAAAAATCTGGCCACCTCGAAGTGGTACTCAATCGTTTGGCTGATTATACCGAGCGTAGACAGCAGTTGAAAAGTAAGATGACCCAGGCGATGATCTATCCCGTAGTCTTAACCGTTGTTGCAGTAGGTGTTATCGCAATCTTATTGGCGGCAGTAGTACCCGAAGTCGTTGGCCAGTTCGAACATATGGGCCAAGACCTGCCTTGGACGACAAAATTACTGATCGTATTGTCTGACTTCGTTAGAGATTACGGGCTTATTGTTTTAGGTATAGTAACAGCTGCATTTGTTTTGTTTAAACGCCTATTGACGAAGCCTAAATACCGAATGAAGTATGACTCCCTGCTGCTCAAATTACCGGTTATCAGTAGAGTCAGTAAAGGACTTAACACGGCACGTTTTGCTAGGACTCTAAGTATCTTAGCGGCAAGTTCAGTGCCATTGCTGGATGCGATGAAGATTGCCAGTGAGGTCTTGATTAATGTCAAGGTTAGAGCTGCAGTAGAAGAGGCGACGGCACGAGTACGTGAGGGAACCAGTTTAGGTGCGGCATTGACTAATACCAAACTTTTTCCGCCCATGATGCTCTATATGATCACCTCAGGGGAGAAGAGTGGCCAGCTAGAGCAGATGCTTGAGCGGGCGGCGGATAACCAGGACAGAGAATTTGAGTCAAATGTCACCATTGCCTTAGGAGTATTCGAACCGATGTTGGTTGTCAGCATGGCCACCATAGTATTATTTATCGTCTTGGCTATTTTGCAACCAATCTTAGAACTGAATAATATGATCAGTGGTTAAGTTTAGGGTTAATTGTTAAATCGTGTTATTTGTTAGATAAGCTTTTAGTTATTCATTTTTTCTGAGCAGAGATAGTGGTTCAGAGTTGTTTTAAGAGGATGTAGTTTATGAAAACAAGAAATAAACAGCAAGGTTTCACCCTACTCGAAGTGATGGTGGTTATCGTGATTTTAGGGATTCTAGCTTCTCAGGTTGTTCCAAATCTGATGGGGAACAAGGATAAAGCCGATCAACAAAAAGCAGTTTCAGATATTGTTGCCTTAGAAAATGCCTTAGACATGTATCGTTTGGATAACAGTATCTATCCAACGACAGAACAAGGTCTGGATGCTTTAGTACAAAAACCCAGTGGCTCACCTGAGCCACGTAATTATCGTGACGGTGGTTATGTGAAGCGTTTATCAAAAGATCCATGGAGAAATGATTACTTGCTACTGAGTCCGGGTGAAAATGGCAACATTGATATCTTCAGCATGGGCCCCGATGGCCAGGCGGGGACGGAAGATGATATCGGTAACTGGAATCTACAGGACTTACAGTAAATATTGAAGTGAATGACAATTTGAACCGATATAATATGAAGTCATTGCGCCACAAAGGTTTCACCTTGATGGAAGTGCTGTTAGTCGCGCTCTTGATGGGCTTGGCTGCTGCGGCGGTGACTGTGACCATGAGCGGTACGGATCAAAAAAAAGAGCTGGATAGAACCGCTTTACAGTTTATGACTGCTACTGAGATGGTACTCGATGAAGCCGTGCTCAGTGGTCACTTCATCGGTATCGTAATCGAAAAGACCAGTTATAAATATGTCTACTACGATGAAGGTACATGGAAGGTATTAGATAAAGATCGTGTTCTCTCTGAGCGGCAGATGAAAGATGGGGTTGAGATCAGCCTAATCTTAGATGGTTTACCTCTGGTGCAGGAAGATGAGGAACTAGATGCTTGGTTCGACGAACCTTTTATAGAGAAGACAGAAGAGGAAAAAAAGAAGTTTCCTGAACCACAGATTTTGCTGTTCCCAAGTGGCGAAACGAGCGCTTTCGAGATGACCTTCTTCAGTGAAGATGAGCAAGGTAATGAAATTGAAGCCATAGTGCTTGGTGATTCCCTAGGACGTTTATCTCTATGGAGAGATGATGAATTCGATGGTGGTGATTATGGGCACTAATATGATCAAAGTCAGAGCCAAAGGTATGACCCTATTAGAAGTCATTGTTGCTTTGGCGGTGTTTTCCATCGCGGCAGTATCAATCACAAAGAGCCTAGGGGATCAGATTGCCAACATGCCCATTTTAGAAGAGCGTACCTATGCTCAATGGGTGGCTGACAATGTGATGGTTGACGCTAGGTTGGAAACTAGCTTCCCTGATATCGGTAAAAAAGATGGTGAAATGAAATTGGCCGGTCTCGATTGGTATTGGCGTAAAGAGGTCGTAAAAACGTCAGATGACAATTTTCGCATGATACGTGTCAGTGTCAGCAAAGATAATCGTTATGAACGTATTCTTGTCCAAGTGAGCAGCTATGTATTTAATCCGGAATAGGGGCTTTACCTTACTCGAGATGATAATCGCGATTGCGATCTTTGCCATGATCGGCTTGGCGGCAAACGCGGTGTTGAGTACAGTGATTAAAAATGATGAAGTTACCAAAGAGTTTTCTACTAAGTTGCGGGCGATTCAGCAAGGCTTTGGTGCGTTAGAACGTGATTTAGGTCAGATGGTGGCAAGAACGACAAGGCTATTGGAAGGCGGGCGTGGTAGTACCGTTTTTCAAACCGGTTCAGATATTTTGGATTCCGAATCTGAGGCGCTGGTTTTTTTTCGTTTGGGCTGGCTCAACCCAGAGGGTATTTTGCCCCGTGGTAGCATACAGTCGGTGGCGTATGTGGTCATAGATGGTGCCCTTGAGCGTTGGTATTACCCATATCCAGAACCAGAATTCGGTGCAGATCCGATAAAAACGATAGTGATGCGGGGTGTTATATCGGTTCAGTACTCCTTCTTTATGGAAGACAAATGGGAAAGAAAGGTCGATGGTTCTATGTTACCCAAGGCGATAGCCATGGAGATCGAATTAGAAGGTTTAGGCAAAATTCAACGTAAATTCTTGCTGCCCGTAGGGGCACTGGTAACTTTGGATAATGACGACGATGGTGGAAGCTAATAGAGTGAGTGATTCATTATTAGGGACAATAAACAGGTGAATCAATTCCCTGCTAAACAGCGTGGCGTCGCGCTTATCGTAGTGTTGATGATCGTCGCTATGGTGGCGGTTATCGCCACCAAGATAAATAGTCGTAACCAATTATCGGTACGTCGAACCCTTAATTTGGCCGAGTATAATCAGGCGTTTTGGTACGCCATTTCCGCCGAGGAATTAGCTAAAAAAGTACTCAAGCAAGATTTCGAAGACGCGGATGGAACGGTTCACTTACAGCAATATTGGGCTCAAGCCGGTATGTTATTCCCTGCAGAAAATGGTGAGATTGGTGGTACAATTTCAGATTTACAGTCTTGTTTCAACCTCAACGCGTTATCAGTTGAGAGTCAAAAAATAGAGAATGGCTTGCCAATACTCCCGCTGGCAGCGGTACAATATAAAGGTCTACTTGTTGCTTTGGGTATGGATGATTTTGGTGCTGAGCGGCTAACTCATACCCTAAAAGATTACATAGATGAAGACTCGACGGCGAGCCAATTTGGCGCCGAAGATTCAGATTATGCATCCCGCATCGTACCGTATCGTGCGGCTAATACCCTAATGAATCATCGTAGCGAGTTAAGAGCAGTGCTGGGATATACGCAGAATATTTATCTTACGTTGCTGCCTTACATTTGTGTCATTCCGGGCAACGCTACCCACGTGTTGAATGTGAATACCATTAAGCTCGAGCAGGCTGCACTGCTTGCCGGGATGTTTGATAATAAAATCTCTGTAAATGAGGCCGAAAGTCTTATTAATCAGCGTCCTGGAGATGGATTTGAAACGGTTGAAGACTTTACCCAGCTACCTTCGATTGCTAACTTAATGTCGGCAGATGATGCTTTAAAATCCAGCTTTGCAGTCACGAGCCAATACTTTAAGGCTGAAGTGGTAGCTAAGGTCGAGAGTGCCACTTTTCGACTAGAAAGTGTACTAAAAGTGAGTGGTGAGGGTAGTAATATAGAGATCTTGACTCGTCAATTTGGCGGACAAAAATAATGTTGTCGATACCGAGTATTGTCGGAAAACATAATACAGATAATCTAACCAGCCACGTTTTTATGAGGTTAGCGATGAGATTAGTGGAGAAGAGATTTGAGTGAAAGACTATTTATCCGCTTAGGAGCCAGTCAGAATCAAAGTTGCTCATGGCTGGTTTGGTCTGAGGTGGAGCAGGAAATTATAGGTTCAGGTGAACTTAAAGATGCCCAAGCCTTAGCTAGCTTGACTGAGCGAGCCGGTAATCGTCCCGTCGATGTGTTAATTCCTTCGTCGGCGATAAATTTGACCCAAGTGGAATTGCCCGAAAAGGGACAGCGTCAAGCGATTCAGGCACTGCCTTTCATGTTAGAAGAGGATCTGGCTGAAAATGTGGATGAGTTACATTTTGTCACCGGCCCTCGTGAGGGGGATTTTCTCAGTGTGGCAGTCGTTGCCCATGAGCAGATGAAAACCTGGTTAACTTGGCTTAGTGATGCGGGTTTAAAGCCTAAATGTATAGTACCCGATTGTTTGGCATTACCTCTGAAACAATGTCAGTGGGCGGCAATGAAGTTTAATCAGGAATATTTATTCAGAACAGGTGCCGGAGTTGGAGTGAGTCTGAGTGAAGATTGGTTGAATATGGCTCTGCCAAAACTACTACCATCCGATAGCAAAGCTCAGGTAACCGTTGCTGGCTACAGCGAGCTGAATTTAGCAGGGGTTCAGGTACATGCACAGGAACTTGAACTTCCAATGTTAGTGTTGGCTAAAGGGATTGTATCTGCTCCGATTAACCTGTTATCGGGAACTTATACCCCTAAACGTGAGTATGGAAAATATATACAGATTTGGCGTAAAACTGCGATTGTCGCTATGATTGCCTTAATACTGTCGTTGGTGAATAAAGGGCTAAATATTCATCAGATGAATACGGAGCAGGCTCGCCTGCAACAGCAGAGCGAGACCATTTTTAAGCAAGTCGTACCAGGAAGCTCACGCATAGTAAATCTCAGATCTCAAATGAACAGACATCTCAGGAGCATGCAAGGCAGTGGAGGGGGCAGTGAGTTTTTCTCTATGCTTGAGGGTTTAAAGGATGCATTTACTCAGGTACCTCAGTTAAAGCCAACTACTTTACGTTTCGATAGTGTTCGCAATGAGCTACGTATGCAGGTAACAGCCCAAAGCTACGCCCAAGTCGAACAGTTTAAAGAGATAGTTTCTCGTTCATATAGCCTGGATTCAGGTGCGATGAACAGCGGTGAAGACTCTGTTACCAGCACATTGACCTTGAGGAGTAAGTAGCATGGAAAGTGTCAAAGTATGGTGGGGTGGCCTAATCTTGCGTGAGAAGCAACTTGTCAGTGTATGTGGTGTATTTCTTATTATTTGTTTTATCTTTTGGGGGATCTGGACACCAATATCGAATGCTGAAAGTGATGCTAAAACTAGGCTACTAGCACAACAGAGTACCCTTAACTTCGTTAAGCAAACGGCGAATAAGTTAGCCGGCCTCAAAGAGAGTGGTGATAAAGCCAGCTTCAAGGGGAGCCTCAGTGCTGCAGTGAATCAGAGTGCAGGAGCATTTGGCTTGGAGATCACTCGTATGCAGCCTCAGGGTGACAAAATTCAAATCTGGATGGATGATGTTCCTTTCGATGCCTTACTTGACTACCTTAATGAATTGGTACAAGAGAAGGGCTTATTCTTAGAAAGTATCGACTTGGCTGAGTCTGACACAATAGGTTTAGTGCGTGTTCGTCGCATTCAATTGTCGCAGTAATGATTGTTTTTATTAAGGTGTAGTAGTGAATTTAGCGAAAAAAATTATCATCGGTATATGTCTTTATTTAGTATTTTTGCTGGCCTTGTTACCTGCTAGTATTGCGATAAACCTCGCACCACTGCCTAATAATATTAGCGTAAGTGGTATTTCTGGCTCAATATGGTCGGGAAGTATCGAGTCATTGATCATACAAAATAGACAATTAGAGCAAGTTCAGTGGCAGCTAAGTCCCTGGGCTTTGTTTTTAGGTCAGGCAAAAGTTGATTTGGTTATTGGTAATCAAGGATCGGCGATTAATGGTAAAGGTTTAGTGATTATTTCCACCAGTGAAATTGATGCAGAAGGACTAAGGTTGGAGGCGCCGATCAGCTTCCTGCTAGGCAATAATCGTTTACCCTTTAGTACTAAAATGAGTGGAGGTATTAGCCTGTTTATTGATCATTTCGATCAAGGGACACCTTGGTGTGAACAGCTAAGCGGTAAGCTGTTTATCAATAGTATTGGTGTAAAAAATCAGTTTGGGAATTATCCATTAGGGGACATAGAACTCGCCTTGGCTTGTGTCGATGGTAATGTGGAAATGAAATCAGATGAGACCATGAATCAGCTAGGTTTTAGCGGCACTTTGGTGTTGCAGCAAAATAAAACGGTACAGGTCAGCGCTAAGATAAAAGAGACTGCTTCACAACCCGAAGATCTAAAGAAGGCCTTAGCTTTCTTAGGTCAGAAAGATAGCCAAGGTTACTATCCAATTAGTTACCAAGGTAGAGTGCCTGGATTTTAACTAAGCTGACTAGGTTGTGAATTTTGTCGCCTACACAGGTATCTATGGGAGCAGCTGAGAAAATCCACTTCTGTGTTGCACTCTTTTGAAAGAAGTGGCTTATAAGGCAACCACTGTTATTTCAACAATGCGCCTTGAATTGGATCCGCTCTGTCTGCTCTGAAACCTGCATTTTGAAATGGAACGGGTTTATAAGCTAATCTGCTAAAAGATCATCTAGTAACAAATGATAATTTCCTATTGCAGGGAAATTCTTAAATATTTTATCGGGTTTCTGACTGTCTGGATTGGTTATACCCAGCTGATAACCAACGCCAGCATCTTTTGATGCCTGTAATATATCTTCGTTATCATCGATAAACAGGCACCGATTAGGGTCTAATGGGAACTGCATGAACAGATGTTGCCAGAAGTGGGGATGCTCTTTCGGGTAACCGGTTTCATGACTGGAAAGCATATGATCTAGCCCAGTGGCTAGCTCAGTATGCTCCAGTTTTAGAGCTAAGCTCTTAGGGTGAGCATTGGTGACTAGGATTCGAGATTTATTCTGCTCACCGAGGGCGGTCAGAAATGGCATGGTGTCCTGTCTCATTTGAATTTTGTCGACTGAGGTTTTGTGTAGGCCTATGATATCGAGCCGTAATTCACTTTCCCAATAGTTCAGGCAATACCAGTCTAATGTGCCGAAAACTTTATCATAAGATGTTTCAACTAATGTTTGTGCGGCTTGGCTATTTAAGCCTCTCTGCCGACTGAGCTCTGCTGGGACTATACTTAACCAAAAATAATTATCGAAATGAAGGTCCAGTAACGTTCCATCCATATCGAGTAACACTGTATCTATCTCATTCCATGGAAACATTCTGATCCCGTTGTCGTTTTTTGCTGTTTGAGGTGTAAAGATTTATGTCTAGAGTATAAGCTATTCAAGTATTAGTAGGGACTCAATATCAACCTATCTTATTCGATGGAAACGGTGAGTTAACAAAATTCTGGTTGTAGATTAAAAGCAGGATAGTAAGATTGTATTGTAAACCAATTTATAAATTGGCAGGGACTCCGATGAAGCACAAAAAACCAGCAATTCTAGATTCAAAGATTGTTGCACAAAGCCAGCTATTTAAAATAGAGCAGATAAACCTTAAATTTTCCAATCAGGTTGAACGACAGTATGAGAGGATAAAGGGAAGTCATCGTGGTGCTGTGATGGTGGTGCCTGTACTCAATGGAGATACTTTGCTACTGGGGCGAGAATATGCTGCTGGTACGCACACTTATGAGCTTGGTTTTCCTAAAGGTTTAATCGATCTCGGTGAAGAGGCACACGAAGCGGCTAATCGGGAGCTTCAAGAGGAGATAGGTTTTGGAGCTCGAAAACTGACTCACCTGATGGAGTTAAGCCTGGCTCCTAGTTATTTTTCAAGCAAGATGCAGATATTTATTGCCGAAGAGCTTTATGAGAGCACTCTGGAAGGGGATGAGCCTGAGTCGATAGAAATGGTTTCTTGGCCGCTGGGTAATTGGCAATCTTTGCTAGATCAGGCTGATTTTTCAGAGTCTAGAAGTGTAAGTGCATTGTTTTTAGCTCAAAAATATTTAAAACTATAAATGTTCGAAACATAATTATAAGAACCTTTTTTCTTATGAAAATATGCATGTGTCGGCTGTTGGAGCAGTTATGAAGCCAGAAGAGTACATAAATCAAGCAATAGATATTGCCGTTGAAGCGGGAATAAAGATACGTGATATCTACCTTAAAGGAACGTTCGATAAAGAGATAAAATCAGATAATACACCCGTGACTTCGGCTGATATTGCCGCCCATAATATTATCACCTCTGCATTAAAAGCTTTAACTCCCGATATTCCAGTACTTTCTGAAGAGGATGCGGATATTCCTTTCTCTGAGCGTAAGGACTGGCAGCGTTATTGGTTGGTTGACCCTTTAGATGGCACTGGGGAGTTTATCGCGGGGAGTGGTGATTTTTCAGTGATTATCGCATTAGTAGAGCATAACAGGCCCATAATGGGGATAGTATATGTTCCTATGACTGAAGTATGTTATTACGCCATTGCTGGGCAAGGAGCTTATAAGAGAGATGGACAATCTGAGGTTAGGATAATGAGCCGTCAGTTGTCTGGTGCTCAGCATCCACTGCTGAAACTCGCCGTTAGTCGGCGTCAAGATCCTCAATTGGTACTTAAGTTATTTAGCCATATCAAACATTACGAGTTGATCGTACTCGGTGGAGCTGCTTTAAAGAGTTGTCTGGTCGCAGAAGGAAAGGCTGATTGTTATGTTCGAATAGGGCCAACGGGTGAGTGGGATACTGGAGCCGCTCAGATTATTGTGGAAGAGGCTGGCGGCAAGCTCATGGATATCAAGCTACAGCCTTTGAGCTATAATGAGAGAGAATCTTTAGAAAACCCTAACTTTATCGTGGTTGGTTCCCCGCACTTAGCTTGGGACGTTCTGCTAACCGCTGAGAGTTAAATTAGCATAGTTAAACAGGGCATCAATCAATAAAGGTTTTTATTTATTTGTAGCTTAAGCTCGCCTTTATTGGTTTTGGATTATTATGATTTTGACTCGATGTTTCCTGCCTTATTTTATCACTCAGTGTCTGGGTGCATTGAACGACAATGTCTATAAAAATATATTGTTACTTCTGGTCACTTATTCTCAGCTGGCTAGCTTACCTATTGATGTGAATCTATTTGTAAATCTAGCTGCAGGTTTGTTTATACTCCCCTTCTTCCTTTTTTCTGCGCATGCAGGTTTGATTGCCGATAATATAGATAAAGCGATACTAATTCGACGCCTCAAATTATTAGAGGTGGTTATCATGTGTTGTGGTGCGGTAGCCATCGTTAGCCAAAGCTACTTAATCATGCTGGTGTTGCTATTTTTTATGGGAACACAATCAGCTTTCTTTGGTCCTGTTAAATATTCGCTCCTGCCGAAGGTGTTGAAGAGTAATGAGTTGGTCAGGGGAAATGCCTGGGTAGAGATGGGAACGTTTATCTCTATATTGTTAGGCACCATCGTTGCTGGTCTGATCGTTGCCAGTGATAATGCTAATATGATTGCCGCAATGACGGTGGTCGCTTTAGCATTTGTTGGTTATATTTCGAGTTGGTTTATCCCACCGATCCCTTTAACTATCGAACCTAAAAAATTCAGATTTACGCCTTTTTCCGGTTCGATAGCCAGCATTAATAAAGCCAGAAGCACACCTTCAATATGGATAGCTATTCTTGCCATTAGCTGGTTTTGGTTTGTCGGTGCTACCTATCTTACTCAGTTTGCCAACTTTACTAAACTACACTTGCATGCCGGAACAACAGTGGTCTCCTTGTTGTTAGCCTTATTCTCTATCGGTATTGCGGTAGGATCATTTTTATGCGATCGCATGTCATTTAAGCAAGTCGAGTTAGGCCTCTTGCCCTTTGCTTTACTGGGCTTGACCATTTTTGGTATCGACCTGTATTGGGCTGCTGCTGATTTAAATCCTGTTGATATTTATACTGCAGGTCGCTTTATTGATGAACCGCAACATTATAGGCTAATGTTCGATCTATTTATGATTGGGGTCAGTGGTGGTCTATTTATTGTTCCTTTATATGCATTCATTCAGGCAAGGGCGAAGGAGGGTGAGTGTGCTCAGGCTATCGCAGCAAATAACATAATGAATGCCCTATTCATGGTTATCTCAGCGGTGTTTGCTATTATTATTTTAGGTCCTTTGGGTGGGAGTATATTGCAGTTGTTCTTGGTGCTTGCAGTATCCAATATAGCGGTAGGAGCCTTGCTATTTATCAAACTCCCTGAAATGAGATTGAGACTGGTAACTTACCTTATGGCTAGATTCAAACAGACAAGGGAAAGCGGATCAGGAACAAATCGAACGGATAACTAAGATTTTGGGTAAGAAGGAGCTTGTTTATCTGTTCATAAAGGAACACCAAGATCTTACCGATAAACTTGAGGTATTGATGGGGGCGGTGCCAAGGATTAATCTCGTTTTAAAACTTTTGGCCCATGTGGAGGAAAACATACTAGTAATAGGTTATTGAGTAGCAAATTCGGTGTAGTTTTAACGGAAACAAAATATATTCATAAAAAATGACTAGAAGTTTGTCAATATACTCAAACCTCAATTTAGTTTGGTATAGGTTTTGTGTTAGCCGAATACTCATCTAACCACTCATGCATTGCCTGATGCGAGCCTTTAAATAAGACTCGAGCTTGCTTCTTGTCTAGCTGATACTGATACATGGGGTCGTAATACTTGTTGAGTAGCAGAGATATCCATTCAAGGTGAGCCTGTGTATTACTGGTTTGTTGTTGAATTTTCAGCGCATTAGCAATGATAGATTGAAACTCACTGTGTAACTGACCACCGAGTCGTTTTTTGATACTTGTAATGCTTTTGCTCAAGTATTCTGAGAATGCGATAAAACCAGCCTCTTCACCTAGACGCTCTATGTAGCCCGTGTGCATCTTATGGACATACTCATCTAATAATCTAGCATGTCTATCCTGAGTTGATTCTTCAAGCACTAAGATTTTAGCCGTTTGCATCGCACTGTAAAATGTCTTGGGTATCGCAGAACGGCCGATGAGAAAGCTTTCATCTTCTAAGACTAAACAGCGCTCACTTCTTTGTTGATGTCTTAATAACGCCACTGCTAAGCGGCTTTCAAAATTTATTTGTGTCGGCTGCGGCTCATGGTAACATCCGAAACTCGACCCTCTGTGGTGGGCAGCGCCTTCCAGATCGACGGACTCGGAACGCTTGATTAAGAAGTCTGTCTTACCGCTGCCAGTGATACCACTAAGAATAAATACCGGTTGCTGCAGGGGGGCTTCATCGATGACCTCGATCATGTATTGGCGCATAGCCTTATAACCCCCTTCAATATAGGGGATTTCTAAACCTGCTTCTTTAAGCCATTGTTGCGTGAATTCAGATCTTAAACCGCCACGAAAGCAATACAAGTATGCATTTGGATTCTTCTCAAAATAATTCAGCCAGGCATCGACTCTTTGCTGCTTTACTTTACCACCAACCAAGGAATGGCCTAGTTTGATGGCTGCCTCTTGGCCACTTTTTTTATAGCAAGTACCTACCTTTTGCCGTTCGTTATCTTGCATTAACGGTAGGTTAACACTACTAGGGAAGGCGCCCTTGTTAAACTCTAGTGGTGTCCTGACATCCATTATTGGATGACCGGATATCATGATCTCTTTGTAGGCGCCTTTAGGGACTAGATGCTTGCTCATTAAATGAGTTTTACTAGTTGAGTTTGTGGCGTGTTGGTCATAGTGCCAATACATTTAGTGGGCACATTATTCTTGGCTAGCAAGCTAATTAACTCCTGTTCAGCGTCAGTGGTTACCGAGATGAGTAAACCACCACTGGTTTGCGGGTCACAGATAATGCCTTTTTGTTCATCTGTGAGTGTTGGCAAGTGCTCACTGTAGCTTTCGTAATTTCTGTGTGTTCCACCGGGTATACAGCCCATCTTAAGATAGGCTGCAGCCTTAGTTAAGAGTGGTAGTGCCGAAACTTGGATTTGTGAATTCAGTTTAGCCCCTAGGCACATCTCGATAAGATGCCCAGCAAGTCCAAACCCTGTAACATCTGTCATTGCGTTTACCCCAGAAATTTTTGCAATTTCTGGGCCTAATAAATTTAACTCACACATGGCATCAGCGGCAATGTTGATATCCTCAGGGGCAATTTTTTTCTGTTTTTGAGCAGTAGTTAAGATGCCAATACCTAAAGGTTTAGTCAGATAGAGCTTGTCACCGGATTGCGCGGTATCATTTTGCTTCAGTTCAGTTAGCGAGATCTGCCCAGTTACAGCGAGGCCGAAAATGGGTTCTGGAGAGTCGATACTGTGACCACCTGCCAACATGATCCCGGCATCTGCACAGGCTTGGCGTCCACCATCGACAACTTGTTGAGCCACTTCTGCAGGTAAGGTATTCACTGGCCAACCTAGAATTGCAATGGCCATCATAGGTGTACCGCCCATGGCATAGATATCGCTGATAGCATTAGTTGCAGCAATCCGGCCAAAGGTGAAGGGGTCATCGACGATGGGCATAAAGAAATCTGTGGTGCTGATGATGCCGGTTTTTTCATTGAGCTTATATACGGCGGCATCATCCCTAGTCTGATTGCCCACTAATAGCTTGGGATCTTCGAACACGGGAAGCTGAGAAGCTAATATAGTACCTAGTACTTTCGGTGATATTTTACACCCACATCCTGCTCCATGGCTGTATTCGGTAAGTTTTATTTTAGATTCTAACATGAAATTAAAATTCCTTTTAAAGGTAGCCAATTACATCTGCCATAATAGGCTCATCGTCAAGCCATTTCAATTATCCGTGCTCTGGAATGAAGACTGTGAGGGATATTAGAATAAGTAGGAGCCGCCGATAAGTCAGATAACAGCGGCGGTACCATAAATAAACGGGTATCGATATTATCGAGCCGTTTTCATAACAGAACTAAGCGTATGTCGCTGTGAGGCGTTTCCAGTTCTTATATTGTAAAATAAAACGTTGCTTCATCTCGTCGACCTGCTGTGTTAATTGCTTATTGGCTAGCTGTTGACGTTTCGCTTCGAGTAGCTCTTTCTTGGCCTGATAATAGTCTGCTAAGTGAGATTTTAATATTTCATACTCTATCTGCAGCTTCTCTAACACCTCATCGCAGTTACTGAGTGTCGAGATATAGACTTGGGTGCGCTGTAGTTGCATTTTGAGTCTGGCATTCTCAATTTTCTCTTGAGGGGTGATCCGCAGATCTTTAGCTAGCCCACACCAGTTGAGAGAGTTAATTAGCCACTTAGTTGGATCGTAGTGCCACCAAAGTATGCCGTTACGATAGTCGTTCTCGAAGATGTGATGGAAGTTGTGATAGCCTTCACCATAGGTCAATAGTGCGATGAAGCCATTATCTCGTGCAGTATTTTTGTCCGTGTATGGTTGGTTTCCCCATACGTGGGCAAGTGAGTTAATAAAGAAGGTGCAATGTTGCACGACAACGAGCCTTAGCAGACCTGCCATGAGTAACATTGCCAGAATGTCCCCATTGAACCAACCTAATAATGCGGGTAAACCTATATTCATCAAAATAACCAAGGGCAGATAGTATTTGTGTTGCCACATCACTATTTTGTCATTCTGAAGATCTCGAACATTCTTATAATCATGATAGCGCTGAGCATGATACTCTCTAAGCATCCAACCTATATGGCTGTACCAGAATCCCATCTTAGCTGAATAAGGATCTTTATCATTATTATCGACATGCTTATGATGCTCCCTGTGATCTGAAGACCAGTGAAGAGCGCTGTTTTGTAGTGCTAGTGCGCCGCCAAGAGCAAACAGGAAGCGAACAGGAGCCTTAGCTTTATAAGTCTTGTGTGACCAAAGTCGGTGATAACCCGCGGTGACAGATAAACCGCTGGCAAAAGCAAAAGCAATGAAAGCTAGCCATTCTATTAGGCCAAACCCCTGCGTTACACCATACCAAGGAACGATTAGGGCAGCACCTAGGAAGGTGATTAAAAAGAAGGACACATTAGTCCAAATTAGCGGGGGTTTGTTCATTATTATTATCCAGTTTAGCTTTGAGCGTACATCTGTACGCTAATTTAGCTTGCAAAACGGTTTGGGTCAAGTCAGAAACACGAGTTAGGGGCTGTGTTTTCGTGTCAAAAAATGTATCATCACGGGATAATATTTAAGTTTCGGAATCACCATGACGGGTGTAAGAGCACTGCAGAAAGAGAAGACGCGCAGGGCGTTAGTCGATGCTGCATTTAATCAATTGAATGCAGAGCGTAGTTTTTCGAGTTTAAGTTTACGGGAAGTTGCACGTGAGGCAAAAATTGCACCAACCTCTTTCTATCGACATTTTAAAGATATGAATGAACTCGGTTTAACCATGGTAGATGAAGGCGGCTTAACACTCAGACAGATGATGCGTAAAGGGCGACAGCGAGCCGAAGCCGGCGGTAGTGTTATTCGCATTTCTGTCGATACATTTATGGAAGTGTTAGAATCTAATCCGAATGTGTTTAGAATTTTATTGCATGAACGTTCTGGTACATCGGCACCCTTCAGGGCTGCAGTAGCTCGTGAAATTGAACATTTTATCTCTGAGTTGACTCATTATACCGAAGCTGTTGCCAACAGAAGCCCTGAGCTTGCCAGGGCTCAAGCTGAAGCCTTAGTCACTTTAGTCTTTAATGCAGGAGCGGCAGCATTGGATATGAAACGTGCTGATAGAAAATTACTTGCCGATAGATTAGTTATTCAGTTACGTATGGTGGCTAGGGGAGCGGAAGACTTACAAAATAAGTTAGACAGAAGATAGCAAAGAGTGAGCTTAATAAAAGGGCCTATTTAGGCCCTTTTATTATTCTTGAATTCAAGCATTAAGTTAACTTCTTTTCTAAGAATATACCTGATTCCATATGGTTTGTGTATGGGAACTGATCAAACAGAGCAAAGCGAGTGATATGATGTGTCTTAGTCAGCTCGGCTAAGTTTTCGGTTAGGGTATTAGGGTTACAAGAAATATAAACTATGCGGTCATATCGTTGAACCAGCTTGACCGTATTTGAATCTAAGCCAGCTCGCGGTGGATCGACAAAAATAGTATTACAATTATAGCTGCTTAGATCTATCCCTTCCAAGCGTCTAAAGCTTCTCTTTTTAGCCATAGCATCGGTAAAGTCTTCTGCGGACATACGTATAATTTGCAAGTTATCTATATTATTTATTTTAATGTTGTATTGTGCAGATTGAACCGAAGGTTTAGCTAGCTCAGTCGCGAGAACACGATCAAAGTTTTGTGCTAAAGCGATAGAAAAATTACCATTACCGCAATAAAGCTCTAGTAAGTCACCAGTACTGTTTTTAGTGACATCTATTGCCCACTCAAGCATTTTTACTGAGACTTTACCGTTGGGTTGAGTGAAGCTATTTTCGATCTGGTGATAGTGAAGTTGTTCACCGTTAACGGTAAGAGTTTCGATCACGAAATCTTTATCTAAAACCCGTTTTTGTTTACGGGCTCTACCGATCAAATTAACCTTGAATTTAGCGGTAAGTTTTTCTTTAAGGGCCTTAGCCTCAGCTTCCCATTGTTGATCGAGCTGCTTATGGTAAAGTAATGAAACTAAGATCTCACCACTCAGAGTTGAGAGGAAATCGATTTGAAATAATCTATGTCTTAGTATGGTGTTAGGTTTTAATTTTTCAATTAGGACAGGCATCATCTCGTTAATCAGGCTGCTTGCTGGAAGAAATTGATCGCAACGAACTTTACAGTCTAGGGCTTTATCAAACATGTAGTAATACATGTCATCACCATCATGCCAGATACGAAATTCACAACGCATACGATAATAAGCACTGTCTGAACAGAAAACCTCTAATTTAGGTGTATCAAAGTCAGTGAATATTTGTTGCAAACTGATGCGTTTTTTTTCGAGTTGCGCATCATAGGTATTAGGATCCATTGCTGCTAAATTCATTTATTGATCAACTTGGTTTAATTTGGGGCGAAATTATTATACTAGAAGACAGAGATGTCCAGTTTCTGGCTTTAGATTTATAGGATCTTATGTAAAAATTACATTTTACTCCTCTTCTATAAGCATTTAGGAGTAACTAACAGTTATGTCTAGTAAGAGTTATTAAGTTAATGGAGAAGCGTCTTGTCTAAACCGATACTCATTTTTGACTCAGGAATTGGTGGTTTAACTATTCTGTCTGAGATCAGACAAGCATTACCTGATGAACGCTATATCTATTTATTTGATAATGCTCGTTTACCTTATGGTGAGCTAGGAGAGCTGGAATTGATTTCAGGTTGCGTCTCGTTAATTACCGGTTTTGTTGAAAAAGAATCAGTGTCTATGGTGGTCATAGCCTGTAATACAGCGAGTACGCTCATATTACCATCACTGCGAGCTGTACTTAATATTCCTGTTGTTGGTGTGGTTCCGGCAATCAAGCCTGCCGCTGAGTTATCTCGAAAAAACCATATAGGTTTGCTTGCGACACCCGGCACGATAAGACGTGATTATACTCACGAATTAATAGATCAATTTGCCGGTGACTGTACCGTCGAGTTGTATGGGTCATCGGAACTTGTATTGCTAGCAGAACTAAAGGCTGCGGGTAATTTGGTCACTCAGCAGCAGTTAGCATCAATACTAAGTCCAATCCGTCAAAGTGAACTCGATACATTAGTTTTAGGCTGTACCCACTTTTCAATACTAAAACAGGAGATGCAAGAATACCTTGGAGATGGCACATCACTGTTGGATTCTGGAAAGGCGGTAGCGGCACGAGTATTAAATTTAATACTTAAGACTAAGCAGGAATTGGTACAGAGCATGCGAGATGAAGAGTACAGAGATGAGTCAGAACAAGAAGGTAAAAATACTGACTATGGTTACGAGCCAGCTTACTATACATCCGAAGAAATTGGACAAGGCCTAAAAAAGACACTAGCCGAGTTTGGGTTTTCTAAAACATCTAGAGTAAGTCACTCATATTAGAATATAAACTCAAACTGGCTAATATCATATAGCCTAAAAATTAGGTATTTTCTTTGCGCTCAGTCTTCTCTGAATCTTGAGACTTCGCCTCTCTGACTTTTAAGGTACGTTCTTGGAAGTCAAATTCATTTAACTTAGACATGGCTTTTTGGGCTCCAGCTTCCGACATCTCGATGAAACCGAAACCTTTACGACGTCCAGTCTTACGGTCACGTACTAATCTGACTGAGTTTACTGGGCCGTACTTACCAAATAACTCTTTTACTTCGCCTTCATGTACACGGTAAGGAAGATTACCTACATAAAGAGTCATGGTTGGGCCAGTGTATTGCTCAACTCTTGTGGCATTATTACTAGTTGGTGTTGATTGGTTTTTTAGGGAAAAAATAGCGCTAGCAATAATGACACCAGTAAAGAAAGCGACTGCAGCGTTTAGCTCGGGAGCGACAAAATGAATCGCTAATGCACCAAGGATGGCGATAATCAAAACAATAAGAAATGGCTTTTGCATAAATATGGTCTCTGAAGAATGAATAAATAACTGTTAGTAACAGCTATATGGTAATGAATTATTAAGCATTACACTAGTCCGTTGATGAAAAAACGAACTTATTTGATGTAGGAATTATAATAAAAGGTTAATAAACCAGCGCGCAGGCTGAAAAATTGACTTTATGTACAAAACTTCAGCGGACGGTCTAGTCAGGTATAAAAAGGGCTTGCGCACTTGTAGGATCTCCCTATAATGCGTGTCCACTGATTACGGTAAGCCAGTCGCCTTAATGGCAGCTGAAACCAGTCAGGGCAATGAGCGAACTAAGATTTTTAATTGTTTTAACGATTGAAATTCTTTTAAATAAAGCTCTTGACGCCAACAAGGGGACGTGTAAAATACGCCTCCCAAGCCAATGACCTAGCGTCTAACGGCTGCATCTGCAAGATTGATGCAACGCTCTTTAACAATTTATCAAGTAATCTGTGTGGGCACTCACAGGTGTTGAGTTATTCGAAATTGCTTCATTCTTTC
>JBAHZX010000140.1:0-20561 GCA_037132815.1 Shewanella sp. | reverse complement strand
AGTATGCTGGTGTATAGATGTGCATCTCTTTTAAAAGAGTGGGTGTACTTGGCTTGACCTAGAAATTATGGCTTGGCGCTAAATATTAAAAACTTCTATTATTCTAGAAACTAGAGGATCTAGGTTTAAGTGTCCTAGACCCTAGTTTCTTCTCATTAATGACGGAAGTGACGCATTGCAGTGAATACCATGGCGATACCATGTTCATCGGCAGCGGCGATGATTTCTTCATCACGAATCGAACCGCCTGGCTGGATGATACAGCTGATACCTGCTGCAGCTGCTGCATCGATACCGTCACGGAATGGAAAGAAAGCATCAGATGCCATCACAGAATCTTGAACTTCTAATCCTTCATCGGCGGCCTTGATGCCGGCCACTTTTGCGCTGTATACACGGCTCATCTGGCCTGCACCCACACCGATAGTCATGCTGTTTTTGGCGTAAACAATGGCATTAGATTTAACAAATTTAGCCACTTTCCAGCAAAACATAAGATCTTTCATTTCGGCTTCTGTAGGCTGACGTTTTGAGACAACCTTCACATCGTCGATTCCTATCATGCCATGATCGCGGTCTTGTAGAAGTAAACCACCGTTGACACGCTTGTAATCAAGACTTTTAGTCTTAGTACCCCATTCGCCACATTCAAGTAGACGAACATTCACTTTCGCGGCAATAGCGTCACGAGCGGCTTGGCTGACTTTAGGGGCGATAATCACTTCAACAAACTGTTGTGCAACGATCGCGTTAGCCGTTTTTTCATCTAACTCACCATTGAAGGCAATGATGCCACCAAAAGCTGAGGTCGGGTCAGTTTGATAGGCTCGGTTGTAGGCATCGAGTAGATCACTGCCTATAGCCACACCACATGGATTGGCATGCTTGACGATAACACAAGCTGGCTCACTGAATTCTTTAACACACTCAAGAGCGGAGTCTGTATCGGCGATGTTGTTGTAAGACAGCGCCTTACCTTGTAACTGAACCGCGCTGGCAACTGAGGCTTCATCGATATGACGGTCAACATAGAAAGCGGCCGTTTGATGGCTGTTTTCGCCGTAGCGCAGATCTTGTTTCTTGATGAGCTGAGTATTGAAAGTGCGTGGAAATTTAGAGTCTGCAGGACACTCGTCTTTGCTGTGGGCTGGAACCATAGTACCGAAGTAATTGGCTATCATGCCATCATAGGCCGCGGTGTGCTCGAACGCGGCAATGGCTAAATCAAAACGAGTTTTGAGGGTGGTACTACCATCATTTTCATTCATCTCTTTGATCACGCGGTCGTAATCTCGAGTGTTAACTACAATAGTGGTATCTTTATGATTTTTAGCGGTAGAACGGACCATCGTTGGGCCGCCGATATCGATATTTTCTACGGCATCAGCCAAGGTACAACCTTCTTTGGCTACTGTTTCGGCAAAGGGGTACAAGTTAACAGCGACCAAGTCGATGGGCTTAATATTGTGTTGTTCCATGACCAGCTCGTCGATACCACGGCGCGCCAAGATGCCGCCATGCACTTTAGGGTGCAAGGTCTTGACTCGACCATCCATGATTTCTGGATGTCCGGTATGATCCGATACTTCAATGACAGGCACACCATTGTCTGCCAAAAGGCGGGCGGTGCCACCAGTAGATAGCAGTTCTACGCCTTGAGCATGTAATGCTTTTGCAAACTCAAGGATTCCGGTTTTATCTGAAACGCTTAAAAGCGCGCGACGAATGGGTCTGGCATTATTCATTTTGGGTACAGTGTCCAGTAGTTATATTTAAGGATTTTTCGGAAAATAGAATAACATCATAATACTATTGTTTATCTTTTTTCCAAAAACCCCTTTATTTAGCTGCTGTTAGTGGGCCCCTATTCATCGCGCACATATTTTACCGTAAAACACCTCTCTAGGGTGCTTTTTTATGCGTGATTTCACAATACTCACAGCAGAACAAGCGCCAGTTATAAAAAGATCACATAATATCCCTTGACCTTAGATTAAACTCCAAGGTTTATACTTGTAGTTAATTAGCGCCAGCCGCTGCTAAATGGAGTTGAAACATGTATCGAATTGGAGAGTTGGCTAAACAGTGTGAAGTGAAAGCCGATACCTTAAGGTTTTATGAGAAACATGGCCTGCTATTGCCATCTTCACGTACAGATTCCGGTTATCGGATCTATACGGAAAATGATGCCGAGCGACTGCGTTTTATCCTGCGGGCCAAGGCTGTTGGCTTTACCTTAGCCGAAATCACCGAACTGCTTTCAATCGAATTAGATAAATCCAATTGGGCTTGCGCCGATGTGAAGGGCATGGTGGATAGTAAACTGGCTCATGTTAAGGCCAAGATTGCTGAGCTGAAATACTTTCAGGTATCGCTGCAGCGACTCTCTGCCGCCTGTTGTGGTGGTTCCGAGAGCGCAGAACATTGTTCCATATTGGAAGCACTTGAAACGAATACCGATAATATTAAATGCGAGAATCATGACCATCACCATGACGACTCTCAGTACACCAAAAATTGTCAAAGTAAGGGTTAGATATGTTGTTATCGAATTTTATGGATCTCTTTTTAGATTCTGCTCCCTGGTTACTGTTGGGGCTGTTCCTCGCGGGCATGCTTAAAATGTTTGTCCCCATGGAGTGGATGCAAAAACAGTTAGGTGGCCATGGCTTTAAGAGTACGGTTAAGGCCGCGTTGCTAGGCGCTCCCTTGCCCTTGTGTTCGTGTGGGGTTATTCCTGCCGCTGTCGGCCTGCGCCGCTCAGGTGCCTCTAAAGCGGCCACGACGTCTTTTTTAGTCTCTACGCCCGAGACAGGTATCGATTCGGTGACGGTATCTTATGTGTTACTCGGCCCGTTTATGGCCATCGTTAGGCCCATTGCGGCTGTTGTTAGTGCGATTGTTGCCGGACTCTTAGTAGGAAGGGATGAGGATCCGTTAACCGATAAAGATCAGCTTCAAACATATTCACCAAAGGTAAGTTCCACTTCCTCCTCTTGTTGTAGTAGTAAAAAAGACAAGGTCGAATCTAAGGCAGAGAGTTCCTGTTGTAGCTCCTCTCCTAAGGCTGATCCAAATCAGGCTGCCGTTGTGACTATGACGCCTATCGCTGCCGAAAGTCTGTTGGCAACGCCTATTACGAGCCCAATACCGAATGCAGAATCGACATCTGGGCCAGTGATTAAAACAGACTCATGCTGCAACAGTAAAACGAAAGCCAAGGATATAGAGTCTGCATGCTGTAGTTCAGCCAAGAAAGAGTCAGCTCAAACCAGTTGCTGCGAATCAATCCAAGATATTGCCACCGAACTCAAGGGCACTTCGGTGATCAGCCGTATTGGTAAGGGCTTGCATTTCGCTGCCACCGATTTAGTACGAGATACTACCATTTGGCTATTGGTCGGCTTGTTCTTCGCCGCCATAGTGCAGACCTTTGTACCGGCAGATTTTATGACACAGTGGGGAGACGGTATTTTAGCCATGTTAGTTATGGTGGTTATCTCTGTGCCTATGTATATTTGTGCTACCGCATCTACACCCATCGCCGCGGGTTTGTTGCTGGCAGGTGTATCACCCGGCGCGGTGCTGGTTTTCATGTTGGCAGGTCCTGCCACTAATATAGCCACACTTGGGGTGGTCACTAAAGAACTTGGTAAACGAGCGCTATTCGGTTACTTAGGGGGGGTGCTTGGTGTCGCATTAGTTGCAGGAGTTTTAGTTAACTATCTTGTAGAAACTTATGGTTTTGTGGTGATGCCACAAATCGGTGAGCATCATAAGCTGTTACCAGATGTCATTGTTTATAGCTCCGGTGTATTATTGGCGATACTGATGGTTAAAGTGCTGCTTGAGAAACTACCAAAGAATTGGTGGCGCAGAAATTGCTGTTCATAGAAGGTATAAAACCAATGTTCTGCAGCGATTTTAGGAATACATCTTCCTATTACTTTCGTCTAAGCAGTCAATCATAATTGGTTGCCTTGATTTCCTTAAAGCCCTACATATCGTATCTATGTGAGAAGTAGCAATATTGCCACGATAAAGCTAACAAAGCCTTGATAGTCGCCGCTATGGGTTTATCTGCATGTGGTGACGATGCATCGCTTGACTTGATGGCGCCGCAGATAATGGCAAGTTCACGAATTACTTTTGCAATGGTTGAAGACCCATCTGTCGAAGGTGTCTCTTTTACTAGTTATTCGGTAGTGACAGATTTAGATGACTTAAGCAGTGACATGGCATATGAACGCCGTCATGCTGTGACTGCTAAGAGTCAATGATTCAGTAAAGTGGTGAACTCAATGCAGAGCAGTTAGTAGATGGGGACACATTGCCAACATCTGAGCCTTGTGCAACCTGTCATGATACTGGTAAAACTTTCGGTATCGATAAGTGCCATGTATTTGATCGTAAACTTTAAACGCTAACTCTATGAGATTGCCTCTGAGATTAGATCAGAGGTAATCAAGATAATTGCGGGTTTACTCAGGTAACTCGGCATTGTGATAAACGTTCTGAACGTCGTCACAATCTTCCAGACTGGCTAAGAATTTATCAAATTGCTCAATGACTTCAGGATCGATAATGTCAGTAAAGGTCTGTGGAACAAAAGTGATCTCTTCAACTTCGAAACTGATATCTGGGGTCTCTTCGGTGAGGCAGGTTTTAACCTTGAAAAACTCTGTGTGTGGTGCAAAGACACTGACGATACCATCTTCAATCTCAATATCGGTAACATCGACATCGGCCATCATCAGAGTTTCAAGAACGGCTTCTTCATCTTCTCCCTTGAAGGCAAATACGGCTTGATGGTCAAACATGTGGCCAACCGTTCCTGGTCCACCAAGCTTGGCACCATTTTTAACGAAGGCTTGACGTACTTCGGTGAAGGTACGCTTACCATTGTCGGTTAAGCAGTCAACGATGACCATAGCGCCACCAGGGCTGAAACCTTCATAACGGGCGGTTTCATAATCTTCGCCACCGCCTCCTCTGGCCTTATCAATTGCACGTTCGATCACATGAGCTGGAACCTGATCTTTTTTTGCCTTGGCGATCATCTGGCGCAGTGGCAGATTGCCGTCGGGGTCGAAGCCACCATTCTTAGCGCAAACGTAAATCTCTTTACCGTATCTTGAGTAAAGTCTGGTTTTCTGGCCAGCCGTTTTAGCCATAGACTCTTTGCGGTTTTGGTATGCTCTTCCCATGTTGAACTATCTCATTATTCTTATAAAATTATTATAATATTAGCAGCTTTATCGCCACTTTTGCAGGGGATGATTTTTTAATTTTAGAAGCAGGCTCAGATTTGAACATGAGTATATCTAGCTACAGGTAACGTATCTAAACTATTCTAATCTAGATTGGATCTGTTTTAACGTTATAGTGAGTATTTTTTATCGTCTATTCATCTAGTGCCTAATTATAGTCTGTTGCGGTTATCTATTTTGATCCCTAAACTTATATCTCTGTTCAGGCGCTATCATAGAGTGGGTTTAAAAGCGATTTATACTGCGTTATTGATGCTATAAGGAATAGTATAGAACGTTCAATGGCCACTATCTGGTAGCGTTTTACTTTTTCATGCTCTAATCTCTGTGATAGACTTTTTTCTATGCCTAAGGATACACACTATGGTTAAAGACTTAAATTTACTGCGTTTGCTGATTATATTAGGTGAAGAAAAACAGACTGTACTCGCTGCTAAACGCATGAACTTAAGCCAACCGACTATTAGTATCATGCTTAAAAAATTGCGACATCAATTTGGTGATCCTCTCTTTATCAGAGATAAGAATAATCTGCTGCCTACCAGAAAGTGCACTCGAATTTTATCAAGCTTACCTGATATCTTTATTCAACTTGATAAGCTTTATAACGATAATACAAAGTGGGATATTTCCCAACTTAGAGAACTTAATCTCATTATTTCTCCGCCTCTGATACCGACTCTAGGGGTTCATTTAATTAAGCGATTGACGTCATTAGCCCCTGGGCTCACGGTTCAATGCTCCTCTTGGGGTCAGAGTACACCGAAGCAACTTGAGATAAATACTCAGTATTTTGGTATTACCTATCTCCCCATGGAAACGAATAAGACCTTAATGGAACAGGAGATCGGTAGTGATGAATTTGCCTTTGTGGTGAGAAAAAATCATCCTCTTACAGAAGCAACTGTCGACGCGCTGCTACCGTACCCTATTTGTGTCAGTATTATTCCTGGTGTTATGGGACCATCTAAAGCCGAGAAAATTATTCGTCATTTCAAGCTGAATAAAAAAATAAGTTTGAGAGCAGGAGATATATCCTTAATGACCAATTTAATGAGAGAGAGTGATTATATCAGTATTATGCCGTATTCATTACTAGCTTCTATTGGTGATCAGTTTCGTTTTCTTTCTATACCTGAAGGGCTAGTTCCGAGAGGCTACCAAAGAAAAATTGCATTCTTCTGCCATCAAACTAACCGTAAACATCCCCTAACCGAGTGGTTAGTCAGGGAGTCGAAAGAGTTATTAACTCGAGGTTGCTCTTAGGCTCTGGGACAGTAGCTTTTAAAAAATGGAAATAGCTAATTTATTTAAAATGCAAATAGAGAGTATATAGATAAATTTTAGCTAAAATCCGTAAGATAAGTCATTTACTTAAGATGAGTCGCGTATGTTTAAGAAACCAATGATCGCCGTTGTTTTGGCAACAATCTTAATGCATTCTATGGGTGTCAGCGCAAATGATATAGAATCATCCACCTTGTCAGTAGCCTCCCAGATACAAGATAGCCAAGCCAGTACTTGGCTAGATCAAGAAAGCTATCTATTGGCAACCAATGCCTATTTATGGGGGTCGACCTTAGTTAGAATGGAGCAAATTGCACGTCAATATACTGATTTATCACAGGTTCAAAATGACACAAGCTATCGTGCGCGCTTAAATCATTTTGGCCATGCTCGTCGTCTTCCTACCGATGAAGATACCGACATGCCCACCGCAAATCGCGATACCTTGTATTCGAGTGCAATTGTCGATGTGTCGAAACAGCCAATGATTTTATCGACTCCCAAAGTCGATGACCGTTATTTTGTCATCGATATGTTTGATATGTGGCATAACCTGTTTAAATACGTGGGGACCCGCACCACAGGACCATCTGTGCAGAAAATCATGATTGTGCCACCAGATTGGCAAGGTGACGTGCCTGAGGGCGTCACGCTTGTGGAAGCTCCAACCTCTAAGGTCTGGTTGTGGGGGAGAACTCAAGTCTTTGGTGAAAAAGATTATCCTCAGGTTCATGAAATTCAAAATCATTATACTCTGATACCATTGAGCATGTATCTGTCGGGAAAAATCACCGACTTTACCTCTACTCCTTTATCGCCAAGAGCTGGAATGGCTAAGGATCCGCTGAGATTCTATGAAGAGCTAGGTACTTACTTAAAAGCCAACCCCATTCCTGAGCGCCAGCAAGCACTCTTGGGACAATTCAAAAAAATTGGTTTGACTGAGCAGGGGTTTGACGCTAAAAAGTTAACTCAAGCAATGAAAGTGCAACTGGAGAAAGCCGTTAGAGATGGACAAAAAATGGTTGCTGCACAAACGTCAAACCCAGTGACCTTAACTGAAAAAGATGCTTGGTTTTACTCATTTGTGCTTGATCAATTTGGTGATGATAATGCCTTACGCTCACTTATTTCACACCCTTACCTTGGTGGTCAAGGCGCGAAAGAAGCCATGTATCCTATAGCCTATACCGATTCTCGAGGTCAATTGCTTTCGGGTAACAATAATTACACCATGCATTTTACTAGCGCTCCACCGGTTCACTCATTCTGGTCAGTTACTCTATACGATGCAAAAACAAAGATGCTGATAGGTAATGAGATTAATCGTTTTAGTATTAGCGATCAAACTCCTATCATTAACAATGATGATGGGTCGTTCGATCTGTTTTTATCATATAAAAAACCAACAAACAGCCGACAGGAGTCGAATTGGCTACCGACAGCCAAAGGAAACTTCTATGCCATTACTCGTTTATATATTCCATCACAAGATATCCTCGACATGAAATGGACTGTACCAGCGATTAATCCATCAAAATAATCGGTTAATGCAAGCAATTATCCTTTTAAATTTATAGGCAGTTACTCAATGAATAAAACAAGTTTTGTCAAGACGACCTTGGCGCTCGCCGTGACCTCTTTTAGTGCTCATGCGGCTTATGCACAACCGAACATTGTCACTATTATGATAGATGATGTTAGTCCTATGGATATTTCAGCCTATCACCGTGGTTTAGGGGCAATTGAAACTCCCAATATAGATCGCATTGCAAAACGTGGCATGATGGTGAGTGATTATTATGCTCAAGGTAGTTCTACCGCAGGTCGAAGTGCCTTTATTACGGGTCAATATCCCTATCGAACAGGTCTGACAACCGTAGGACAACCTGGCTCAAATGTTGGTCTACAAAAAGAAGATCCAACACTGGCTACAATGCTGAAGGACAAAGGCTACTCAACGGTTCATGTGGGTAAGAGTCATTTAGGGGATCGCAATAAATACCTACCTACGGTACATGGTTTCGATGAATTTTATGGTTTCCTGTATCACTTAAATGTCATGGAAATGCCTGAACAGGCAAACTTCCCTAAAGATCCTGATTTTGTGGGACGGCCACGAAATATGATCCACAGTTTTGCTACCGATAAGTATGATAAAACCTTACAGGCTCGCTGGGGGGAAATTGGTAAGCAGCGCATCGAAGATAAGGGGCCTTTGGGTGTAGAGCGCATGAAAATCATAGACGATGATTTTTTGAAGTTTGCCACCAATTGGTTAGACAAACATGAGGCAAGCGAGTCTGATAAGCCCTTCTTTATGTGGTATAACCCATCGCGTATGCATCAACAAATCCATGTCAAAGATGAGTATCTAGGTGTCAGTGGGCATACCGAATACTTTGATGCATTGAAAGAGTTAGATGATCAAATTGGCGTGCTGTTAGATAAATTAGATGCCTTAGGAGAAACGGAAAATACCATCATCTTATTTACCGCAGATAACGGTATTAATTTAGATCACTGGCCAATGGCGGGTTCTGCTCAGTTCCGTGGTCAGAAGGGGACAACATGGGATGGCGCTTTCCGGGTGCCAATGCTTATTAGTTGGCCAGGACACATTCCAGAGGGGGCATATACAGGTGGATTTATGACTTCTGAAGATTGGCTTCCTACCCTGATGGCGGCGGCCACCGGCAATACTGAAATTAAACAGCAATTACTTAAAGGCAAAAATATTGGGGGGACAAACTACAAAGTTCATTTAGATGGTTACAACCAGTTAGATATGTTGACTAAGAAAGGGCCAAGTAAGCGTCACAGCTTCTTTTTTTATAATGAACAAGATATGAATGCGTTTCGTGTCGATAAGTGGAAAGTGCACTTAAAAACTAAAACAGAGTGGACCGAGCCTGCTAAAACGTGGCCTTTGGGCATAATACTTGATATTAAGGCTGATCCCTATGAGCGTAGTATTGATACTAACGGTTGGTTCCTATGGATGAAGGAGCGTTCTTGGGTGGTTCCAATATTGCAAAAATCAGTTGCTGAATACCAACAGTCATTTAAAGATTTCCCTCCTCGCCAAAAATCTGGCGGGATTGGCATGTCGGATAATTCAGTAAAATAGGTATGAACTGAGCTAAATATTGATAAGAGGAGCATTTTGCTCCTTCTGCTTTCTTATCTTTTAACAGAGCGTAGCGAAAATCTCGGGGGCTTGTCCCCGTGCTGGATAGTGTTGACTGGGCGAAAGCCTAGTCGAGATTATCTAGCATTGGCTTTTCAAGGCTTTGTTAGCTTTATCGTTTGCGATAAAGCTTTGGACTATCTTAAAACTCGGTCGCTTGCGGCCAATTCTTTTATCTAAAGTGTCTGATGACATATACCCGCACGATTAGATAAACATGGTGCCAGTTATTTAAAGGCCATGTTCATGGTCACTCCGAAAAACTGGTTCGAGTTATCAAATCGTCCGTTCATGCCATCATTATTTATCTTAGGTTCACCATAATCCACATAGCTATAATATGCATTGAATGTGGTGTCTTTTGTCCACTGATACGTTAGGCCAATACTGTAGCGGTGTTGGGTATCAACAGGCAAGTCAGCAGCTTGATACTCAGGTTCGTCCAATGGAGAACTCGCATATCCTATGCCCGTTTCTAGTCGGACTTTAGGTGTTAATTGATAACGAGCGCCTAGTGCACCTGTCCATACATTGTCAAAATCCCGACTTATTTGAGTCACGTTATTGCCATTAATAGATACTCGGGTCGAATCATTATCACTCCATTGTTCAAAACCAAGGCTCCAAACTAGACTCAGAGGTTGAGATAATTGATGTAGTCCCGAAATTTCAACATGACGTGGGTTTAATACATTCAAGCCTGCCAAGCCCGATTTATCAGCAATATTTGGGCCTAGCCAGTCAGGCACATCGACCTTAAATGTTCCGGTTAAGTCGTGATCCATTTTAGATCGATAGGTAATACCAAAGCGTGTATTTTTGTCCCATTGATATATGGCTCCTAGGTTATAGCCAACTGTCCAACTGTCTGTATCCATATTGGCCTGACCGTACAACAGATTCTCTTCAAAGGTCGCATAGTCAATTTGAAAGCCAGCCCCGAGAGAGAGCTTTGGGGTAACTTGATAAGAAATACTTGGATTAAACTGCATTACCGATAATCTGAGATCGTTTAGAGTTAAAGCACCGCCATAACTGGTTCCATAGTCTAATGCACTTCCTCCTTGGACAGAGATGCTCATGCCGAGGCGCATATCATTATCTAATTGGTGTACATAATAGAGGGAGCCATAGGGTTGAAACCCTCCGGCATTGCCACTGCTTAAGCTAGGATCTGTAGCATCTTTATATTGAACCCTGAGATCCATTACGGCCAGATTAACGCTCAGTGCATCACCATATATATAACTCATTCCTGCGGGATTCGAATATGCTACCGAGGCATTTTCGGCTATCACTGCACCACCAGCTCCAGCAGTACTCACTGTCATGGAACTCATTTCTGAGACTAAAGTGCCGGCCGCGTTTGCTTGGCAGGCGAGCAGTAAGGCTGAACTTAATAGGGTTAAGGAGTGCATTTTGTTCATAGAATGATTCTCTGCTTCTGTGCATTTTACCAAATAAAAAGAGTATCTGAGCGAACACCTAGGATACTCCTTACCGAGACTTGTCTAATACGATTCCACATAAGTATTTTGTCAGTTCAAAACTTACTCGCAATGAGATAGCTACTGTTTGATCACTTGAGGAAGTTGGTAGGTATTGTCTAATACAGCTTGGGTTGGTTCATATAAACGCATATGCAAGTAGAAGTTATCTTCTGGTGTAGGTAACCAGTTACATTGAGCATCTTGCGGCTTATCGTACTGCATACATACGGTTAATGAGCCATTCTTGTTATAAGTCAGTTCATCTTTACGACTGCTTGATATCGAGTAGCGGTCAATGCTGTTTGGAACCATGAATAAGTGCTTCGCATCGTACATGGTCAAGGACCAGAATGCTTTTGCCGGTGCATCGGCTGGCATCGTCATCCTGTATTGACTCTTCCCAGAAAGTTGTTGTCCATTCTTGTCCGTATAACGATTGGGGTATAAGGCTCTTTCTTTAGTATTTAACCCTCCTGCGCGGAAGTTAATACTTGCCCGACTTAAAAAGTCATTACCGTACTTACCCCCCTTAAACATCATTGACCAACCGTTATTTTTGACTCCTAAATCTCGGCCTGCGTATTCGATGATCTGTGGCGCTGCATTGAGCGCACGCATTAGACCTTTTTTCTGATCGGCGGTCAAATTGTCAGGATCGAAAGGCTTATCTCCACCTATGCCTATATATTCAAATTGATCGACGATAGCAGCATCAGCTGGAATGGGGTTATTGCGTAATTCGTTATCAATCAGTTTATACCAGTCTAATCCTTGCGGACGTGCCATAGGAGGAATACCGGTTTTGGCATGAGTTAATTTGACACTTTGATGCTGCTGCCCAAGTTCTGATAGGGGATAATTAATGAAGCCGTAATGAATTTTTAATGCAGCATTTAGATCTTTATTACCGCTAACTCCGATCCTTTGAATGTACCAAACAAAGGGGGTTCTTGATTCTATAATACCGTCAATTCCATCAGGGGTTTTGCTGTTACCTGCTTTCCACCCCTTATTAACTAGCAGGAACTTACCGCCGTTTTTACCCACATTATTTTCAATTAAATTGCCAACAGCTTCAGAGTAATCATCCAGCAGTTGTACAATAAAATATCGATTATCCGTTGGCGGTATTTCAATTACCAAGGGACCCGTTTGATTTAAATTAATATGTGATTGTGAATATAAGGTATCATTATTCAAGGTGGGAAGGATTTTGTCATCAGGTCCTGCGAGGGTTACGGTTTTACCCATCATATTCATCGGTGCCATGCCATTGTCCATAGGCGTGGCCACGCTCGTCGAGGTTTGTCTGACTTGCGCTACGGTTAATGGTCCGGCCCCGTATATAAAGACCTGTAGACCTAAGTTATAAGCCCATTCTTCTCGTGGGTTTATTGGCGTCAATTTAGCTGCAAATGCTATTGTGCTGCTTAACAAGCTTGCCACTATAAGTGTAGGAATTATTGCATTTTTCATATAAACACCTTTTTATAAACATATGTTAGAGGCTATCGACTCGTAGTTATAATGAACAGTTAAAATAATGAATAACCGCTATTAAAAAAAACAATTAGACTGAAAAATATTTTTGCATAGAATATAATCGCATGAATAATTGGATGAATAAGAATGAGTATGGCAGATAATCCAGTACCATTATTACCTTATAGCCTTTTTATTAAAGCTGAAAGTGCTAAATGCAACTTGGATTGTCACTACTGCTATTATCTCAAAAATGAAGATAAGAATAAATCTGGGATGGACGAAGAGACATTAGAGAAAATGATTGTCAACCACATCAAATCACAACCGGAACAGGCTGCTGCTGTTGATTTTATCTGGCATGGCGGCGAGCCTATGATGAGAGGGTTAGACTTTTATCGCTCTGCTATGGAATTACAGCAGCAACAAAAATCCACCACACCGATCAAAAATACGATTCAAACCAATGGCACATTAATTAATGATCGTTGGGCCGCTTTCTTTGCTAAACATGACTTTATGGTCGGGATCAGTATAGATGGTCCGCAACTCATCAATGATATTGCTCGTATTGATAAAACCGGACATTCTTCATTCGAAAGAACCATGCGCGGCATAGATCATCTCAAGCAGCACAAAGTGGAGTTTAATACGCTCACTGTGATTAATAATAAAAGTTATCGTCACGGTAAGCAGATTTATCAGTTTTTAAAGGATAATGGCAGTACTTACTTACAGTTTCAACCTTGTATTGATCATGAAATGGATCGCCGATTCGATTACGACTGGACCATTTCAGGTAAGCAATGGGGACAATTTCTGTGTGAAGTATTCGATGAGTGGGTAGCAAACGACATAGGTAAAATTTATGTCCAATTCTTTGAAAACTGTTTGATGATTTTAATGGGGCATCAGAGCCAGATGTGCCACCACGCCGATACATGTGGTCAGCAGCTCATGATTGAGTCAAATGGAGAAGTGTTTAGTTGTGACCATTATGGCTATGATAAATACAAGATCGGCAATATTCACCAAAGCCCAGCTTCTTTAGCGACCATGGTAAGTTCAGAGCAGCAAGTTAACTTTGGTCAAGATAAACACGAGTCATTAAGCCAAAAATGTTTACAGTGTGATTTTAAACCTTTATGCAACGGTGGCTGTCCAAAAAATAGAGTCGCTAGTACTGAAAATGGTGAAGATCACAATGTTCTCTGCGAAGGTTATGAACTATTTTTTAAACATTCACTTCCCGTGATGCTGAGAATGGTTGATGCAATGCAACAAGGCTATTCACCGTTGCATTATCGAGTATTTTGAAAGACCTTATATTGGCTTTTTATCTAAATTGTTTTATCCATATCATCAGCTTTATATAGGTGAGAGTATGGATTGCTTTTCAGTTACAAAATAGACGGCTTAAGAGGTAGTCGTAGATGTTTCGAAGTAACTTTCAATGATCAATACCGCCGACATTGCATCGACTTGTCCTTTAGTTAATGCCTTATAACCACCGAATTCAAACAGTCTGGCTTTAGCATCTGCAGTCGTCAATCGCTCATCTTGCATCATGATTTTTACAGAAAATCTGCCATTGATGCGATTGGCAAATTTCTTAGCTCTCTGAGTTATTTCTTGTTCTGTGCCATCCATATTCAAGGGGAGACCCACGACCACTAAATTGGGTTGCCACTCCTCGATAAGCATGCCAATCTCATCCCACTTAGGAATACCATCGACCGCTTTTATCGAACCTACAGGGTTAGCGGTGCCTGTGAGTGATTGACCGATGGCGATGCCAATGCTTTTTGTACCGTAATCAAAGCCTAATACTGTTATTGAATTCATGAAATAATTATTGTTCTGAATGAAAGTGCCGTTGAGGGAGAAGATTCATGCGTGTCCAGATTGACTGGATAATTGCCATATATCGAAGCCTAAAGATTCCGTCGCTTTCTGCCAACGTTCCTCATGCTTAACATCAAAGAGTAACTCCGTACTTGCAGGGATTGAGAGCCAGGTATTATCTGCCAGTTCTTGTTCCAGTTGATCTCTGTTCCAACCCGCATAGCCTAGGGCAACGATAAATTGCTTTGGGGCATCTTTACTGCCTAAAGCCGATAGCACATCTCTAGAAGTCGTCAACATTAACTCGTTTGTTAGTGAGTGGCTATTATTCCATAACTTTTGAGGGGTGTGTAGGACAAAGCCCCGTTCAGGGTTCACTGGACCACCGATAAGGACTCTGGCGCCAAAGGAAGAAACAAGCTCAGGTTCGTCATCAAGTTCCATTTGCTGTAATAGCTCATTGACTTCTATGTCTAAGGGTCTGTTGATCATGATCCCCATTGCGCCTTTTTTATCATGTTCACAAAGATAGATCACCGAGCGTTCGAAAAAGGTGTCTTTGAGTGAGGGCATTGCGATTAAGAAGTTATTTTGTAAACTTTCCATTTATAAGCTCCACAAAAGAAGAAGGATAGACAACTAGTTTTGAAAATATGGGCGACATAGCCTGTTAACCGCCAGCTAGTTTCACTGTATATTTGAGCTTTTCCAGTAAGAGCTTGAGCTGTTCTCTATTGTCGGTTTGGATTTCAATATTGAACTCTTTCACTGTTCCACCACAGCCACACTGTTTTTTTAATTTTTGGGCTAAGGCTTTTAGCTCTTTCACATTCAGGCTAAGCCCCTTGATAACAGATACTCCTTTGCCTTTACGTCCTTTACTGTCTTTATGGATACGCACGATACCATCTCCAGTAGGAATGGTATCGTGTTTAGTTTCGGGAGATATTCGTCCTACATCTGTGCTATAGACTAGAGATACGTTTGGATCTTTTCTCATGGGAAACGATTTAATAATTTGTGTTAGTTAGAGTTTAACAAACTCAATAATTTTATGGGAGTTTTATGACTTATTTTGTCTCGAATTAGAGTTGCGCTAAAGAGTGAAACTAAGAAGGTTGGTAAACACTCGCCTAAGTGATTAGATATTGATGGGAGAGGATTTCTAAGAGGGCTGTTATGTTGTCAGTATGATTTCAACAATCAATGATACAGCAGTGACAGATGCACAAGGAATAATAAACTTATGGTAGTTTGAATGAGCAATGGCACAAGAGGTTAGGACGAACCCTATTGCCGCGGCTCCAAAATTACTGTTATGTCCGTCTAATAATGTAAAGAGTAGCCAAGCTAAAATGACAACAGGTAAGATAAAAAGGCTAATATGTCCCTGGCTTTTTTTGGTTGAAGCTCGTTCTGATTGCATCAAGGCTTGTTCAGGAGCAAAAAGAAAGATAGCACTCGCGATCAAGAAGGCACCAATAAACCAAAACATAAGAGACTCCATCATTTAGAATTTAAGGTTTTAAAATAGAATTGATAACCATTATCATTCGGCAACTTCCTTAAGTCAAGCTGAACGACATCTTAAATTAGACTCGATATGAGTTGTAGATCATGGCATTGCTATGTAAGCTAAAATTATAAAATGTAATTTCACAAAATGTATATCTGATGGAGTCAAAAATGAAGAAGGTAATAGTTGCTTTAGTTGCACTGGCACTGAGTGCTTGTAGCACTCTGAAAACGAGTTCAGATTATGATCCAGCGGCAAATTTTAACGACGTAAAAACCTACGCCTGGATAGTTAAAAAGACGAAAGACAATACATATCAACTTGATGGTTTGATGAACCAACGTATTCGAGCATCTGTAGACCGCCAGCTAGCAGCGAAAGGCATAAGCCTAACTGATGTAGAAACAGCTGATATTTTAGTTAATTATCTAACTAAAGTGGATAAAAAAATTAACGTAGACACCTTCAGTACTAGCTATGGTTATAATCCATATTACGGCAGAAGATGGGGATACGGCGGTAGTATAAATACTCAAACTACGGTTCGCGAGTATGAAGTCGGCACCTTGATCTTAGACATGGTCAATCGTGAAACGGGTAAGCTTATCTGGCGTGGGTCTGTTGCTGATACCATACGTGACCAGAATACTCCAGAGGAGCGTATTGAAGTGATCAATCATGCAATCTCAGAGATATTAGTTCATTATCCACCCAAGCCAAAAGCTAACTAGTATTCAAGTATCGGCCTGCTTTGTACGCTAGCTTGTTCTCATTTAAAAACAAAAAGGCGCTCAGCTATGAGCGCCTTTTTGTTGCCTGATTGTTCTATATTAGTTAAAAGCAGTCGATACTGAATCTTTGTGACTCATGTATAGTTGATTATGCTTAAATGGGCTTATACTCAGTTCTTAAAATTTGCATAAATGCTAATAATGAAACCAAGAATACTGCCCAAATGCGGACTTAGGTGTCCTTGTCGATGCTTCTGGCTGTGGTATGAATCGATAATTTTAATCGATTCATTGAACACTTTGCCCAGATACCTGCATTTAAGGGCTCGGAATCGACGGGTTAATTTTTCGGTATTAAATTTAAACTGTGTCAACTCAGACATTTGTTTGGGGAAACTTTAATGGAGCAATACATGGAAAATTTAGAAGGTTTGATCGAGCAAGCACCAGAGCTTATCGTGGCCTATGGCATGAAGATTATTTTTGCGATTGTCATTTTTATTATCGGTAAATATTGTGCGGGTCTTGCTAAAAAGTTGTCTAGTAGGTTGATGGCCAAGCGCAAAGTCGATCCTACTGTTGTATCATTTGTTTCAAATATGGCGTGGTCACTCGTATTTGTGTTCACTATAGTGGCAACGCTTGGACAGATTGGCGTGCAAACAGCGTCACTTGTGGCAGTTATTGGTGCTGCGGGTCTAGCGGTTGGCTTAGCGCTGCAAGGTTCACTGTCTAATTTCGCTTCAGGTGTACTGATGGTGATGTTCCGCCCATGCCGTGTCGGTGACTATGTTGAGGCCGCAGGTATTGCGGGTACAGTCAGTGAGATAACTATATTTTCAACTAAACTACTGACACCGGATAATAAACTTATCGTGGTGCCAAATTCTGGCATGATGGACGGCACCATCACCAACTATTCTGCCATGGATACTCGTCGGGTCGATTTTGTCATTGGTGTTTCTTATGATGCAGATCTTTTAGAAACCAAGAAGGTACTGACACGTGTTATCGAGAACAACCAATATGTACTGAAAGAGCATGATCATACTATAGCATTGTCTGAGCTTGCTGATTCATCGGTTAATTTTGTGGTACGTCCATGGGTTAAAGGCAGCGATTACTGGCCAGCTTATTTTGACATTCTTGAGCAGATAAAACTTGCACTGGACGAAGCTAATATTGGTATACCATACCCTCAGATAGATCTTCACTTGAAAGAGACTCCAGCAGTTTAAATTTTTTAGCTTATTGTTGGTTACTTTAAATTAAGCTAATGTCAGCCTAGGGATATTGTAGAGTTCTGAACAGCTGAATAATAAACGTATAAGGCTCAAATAGTTGAGTTATAAATGAGCTCCTAGATTCTAGTAATTAGAACCTAGGAGTTTATGATTTATTTAATAAATGCAAACGCATCGCCGTAGAGATGTTCTTCCTCTACACCTATGGCACGGAAGACTTCTCTGGCTGCGCCCACCATGTCGAAACGGCCAGCAATATAGATATCATAGCCATGTAGACTAACGAAGTCGGCCTTAATCTGGGCTAACAGGTTAGCTTTTTTGCCTCTCCAGTCTCCGCCCGCTTCTTCCAGTACTGGAACAAAGTGCAACCAGGGATAGGTATCATGCCATTCTCGGGCAATCATCTCGTAATACATGGCATCCGCGTTGCGGCATCCCCAGTAAAAGGTGGTTTCGATCTTCTGTCCCAGTGCAATCTGCTGTTCGATAATGCTCTTGATGTAAGAGAATCCAGTACCTCCAGCGATCAGTAATCTAGGCCGCAGGCTCTTGTGGCGTAGGTAAGCCTCACCGCCTGGTACTTCAATTTCAATTTGCTTATTGTTTGCCAAGCACTCTTTCATGCGCTCGACGACCTGCATAGGGTAGCTTTCGCTGACAGCAGCACCGATATGCAGTTCGATCAGCTCTAAATTTGGTGCTGAAGCGATAGAGAATGGACGTTTATCTTGCTCACCCATGATCACACTGAGGTACTGACCTGCATTGAAGTCAAACACGGTTTCAGGTTTTAAAATGATTTGATAAACCGCTTCATTGAATGGGGTAACAGTTTCGATTTTACAGCTTATGGTGTTCATCTAACGTCCTTTTTGAACCCCTCTTTGGGAGCTTTACTATTTAAAAGTTTAAAGTTAATAGTATAAAGTGTTCAGAGCACTTGCCTCAGAATCAAGTTTAAACGGATACATTAATCATCGTCACTTCCGGCAGGTTAAGCGAAAAATAGCTAGCATGCTAAGAGCTTGGTTATAAGCCAAAATATCTTGACTGGAACCCAAACCCCCAGCCTAGAAACTTAAGCATCTAGACCTAAGTCAGCCCACATATCATCGACCTTTAGCTTTACCGCCTCATCCATCTCGATAGGGGTTCCCCATTCACGTTCGGTTTCACCTGGCCACTTGTTGGTTGCATCCATGCCCATCTTAGAGCCGAGGCCAGCAACGGGAGATGCAAAATCCAGATAGTCGATTGGGGTATGTTCTATCATTACGGTATCGCGTTTTGGATCCATACGAGTTGTTATTGCCCAAATCACATCGTTCCAATCGCGGCAGTTAACATCATCGTCCACGACGATGATGAACTTGGTATACATAAACTGTCGCAGGAATGACCATGCGCCCATCATTACGCGCTTAGCGTGCCCTGGGTACTCTTTACGGATAGAGATCACAGCCATGCGATAGGAGCAACCTTCAGGTGGCAGATAGAAATCGATGATCTCCGGATATTGCTTGCGTAGGATAGGCACAAATATTTCGTTGAGTGCCACACCTAACATAGCGGGCTCATCCGGTGGCCGGCCTGTGTAGGTGCTATGGTAGATAGCATCTTTTCTGTGGGTGATATGGGTCACGGTGAAGACAGGGAACTTATCTGTCTCATTATAATATCCGGTATGATCACCATAAGGGCCCTCTTCGGCCATCTCTTCTGGGTCGATATAGCCTTCTAAGATGATTTCGCTGGTGGCGGGTACTTCTAAGTCACAGCTTAAGGCTTTACAGACTTGGGTGCGCTCGCCGCGGAGCAAGCCTGCGAAGGCATACTCACTCATGGAGTCAGGTACTGGTGTGACTGCACCTAAAATGGTAACAGGATCTGCACCTAGCGCTACGACAACTGGGTAGCGTTTACCTGGGTGTTTCTCTTTAAAATCTTTAAAGTCTAACGCACCGCCGCGATGATCTAGCCAACGCATGATCAGCTTATCTTTACTTAGTAATTGCTGGCGATAGATACCCAAATTCTGACGTTTCTGCCGAGGACCCTTAGTGATGGTCAACCCCCAAGTCACTAGAGGTGCAGCATCTCCAGGCCAACAGTGTTGAATTGGTAGCTTAGTCAGGTCGACTTCACTCCCTGTTTTTACCACTTGTTGACAAGGAGGGTTACGCACCGTCTTAGGTGGCATATTCAAGGCTTGCTTAAACTTAGGTAGCTTAGATATCGCATCTTTGAAGCCGCTAGGTGGCTCAGGCTCTTTAAGGAAAGCCAGCAGCTCACCGACTTCACGCAGTGCCATCGGATCATTTTTACCTAATGCCATGGCGACACGTTTAGGTGTACCGAAAAGGTTGGCCAGCACCGGCATATCGTTGCCAACTGGGTTCTCGAACAGCAGAGCTGGACCTTTAGCGCGAAGCACACGATCGCAGATCTCCGTCATCTCAAGATGGGGGTCGACGGGATGGCTGATACGTTTAAGTTCCCCCTC
>JBAHZX010000018.1:0-49880 GCA_037132815.1 Shewanella sp. | reverse complement strand
GAAGAGAGACTTGAACTCTCACACCTTACGGCACCAGAACCTAAATCTGGCGTGTCTACCAATTCCACCACTCCCGCACTGATTCCAATTTTACATCTTGAAAAGATGACAGGCTAAAAGCTAAATCTGACATGCCTAATATCAACACCACCACTCCCGCACTGATTCCAATTTTACATCTTAGAAAAGATGGTAGCAATAGCGGGACTTGAACCTGCGACCCCAGCATTATGAATGCTGTGCTCTAACCAGCTGAGCTATATTGCCACATAAACCGATTAATACTGCCACGTATAAAAATGGCTGGGGTACCAGGATTCGAACCTGGGGATGCCGAGATCAAAACCCGGTGCCTTACCGCTTGGCGATACCCCAATAATCTTTCAGATTACTGAAACGTGAAAAAATGGCTGGGGTACCAGGATTCGAACCTGGGAATGCCGAGATCAAAACCCGGTGCCTTACCGCTTGGCGATACCCCAATCAAACACGTTTCGAATAACAGTAAAACTATTATTCAATATAAATGGTACGGGAAGAGAGACTTGAACTCTCACACCTTACGGCACCAGAACCTAAATCTGGCGTGTCTACCAATTCCACCACTCCCGCACTGATTCCAATTTTACATCTTGAAAAGATGACAGGCTAAAAGCTAAATCTGGCATGTCTAATACCACCACCACCACCACCACCACTCCCGCACTGATTCCAATTTTACATCTTGAAAAAGATGGTAGCAATAGCGGGACTTGAACCTGCGACCCCAGCATTATGAATGCTGTGCTCTAACCAGCTGAGCTATATTGCCACTACACTGACTCCTCTTAGTGAGGAACGGTGCGTATTATGCTTATTCAGCGTATTGAGGTCAACCGCTTTTTTCGCTAATTTAAACTAATCATACCGTTCGTCTATAACTTCACCAGACTGAGCAGCAGAAGCCAAAATATAGCCGTTTCACTCGATGAGCCCATAGACCCAAGTTAAAAAAGTATCAAGGCTCAATGAATAACTTAAGCCTTGTTCACAATGGCAGTTAAGCCAAAAAACAAAACTTTACAGCTATGAGCATAAAAATAAAATTCAAAATAATTATACGTTAAAGAGAAAATGCATAACATCTCCATCTTTTACTATGTAAGATTTTCCTTCTACTTTTAATTTACCAGCTTCCTTAGCACCAGCTTCACCTTTATAGGTAATAAAATCGTCATAGGCCATAACTTGAGCGCGAATGAAGCCACGTTCAAAATCCGTATGGATCACTCCGGCAGCTTGCGGTGCTGTCGCTCCTATAGCTACAGTCCAAGCGCGAACCTCTTTAACACCCGCGGTAAAGTATGTTTGTAACGTCAAAAGATCGTAACCGGCACGAATAACCCGATCTAACCCAGGCTCTTCCAGACCCAGATCTATCATGAACTCTTGACGATCTTCCGGTTCCATCTCTCCGAGTTCTGATTCAATCGCGGCGCACACGGCCACGACAACCGCATTCTCTTGAGATGCAATTTCACGAACGGTATCCAGATGTGGATTGTTGTCGAAACCATCTTCGGCTACATTCGCAATATACATGGTAGGTTTTAGAGTCAAGAAGTTCAGATAAGCGACAGCGGCAATCTCTTCGATCGACAAGTCTAAAGAACGTAGCATTATGCCTTCGTTTAAAGGAGTAAGCATTTTCTCTAAAACAGAGACTTCAAATTTAGCCTCTTGATCACCACCTTTAGCACGCTTCGCCTGACGATGAATAGCACGCTCACATGAATCCAAATCCGCCAAGGCAAGTTCGGTGTTGATCACCTCTATATCTTCGGCTGGCGAAATTTTATTAGCAACGTGCACTATATTTTCATCTTCAAAACAACGTACTACATGACCGATAGCATCTGTTTCACGAATATTAGCCAGAAACTTATTGCCCAAACCTTCACCTTTAGATGCACCAGCAACCAAACCTGCAATATCGACAAACTCCATCGTTGTCGGCATGACACGCTCAGGATTAACGATCTCTGCTAAAGCATCGAGACGAGCATCGGGTACAGGCACAACACCGGTATTGGGTTCGATCGTACAAAACGGAAAGTTTGACGCTTCGATGCCAGCTTTAGTTAACGCATTAAATAACGTTGATTTACCTACGTTTGGCAGGCCTACGATGCCACATTTAAAACCCATATTTTTACCTTTAATATCAATAGTAAACTAACAGTAATACTGCCAGTTAAATTCTTATGAAGTCACAGAGTCACTTCATCAAATTATTGTTATAAACCAATGCAGTTTATAGCTTTAATACATACACCTTCTATGCTTTAAAAGAGTGCAATCTGTTCATGGCTTTAGCCATGCCTTCAGTAAACAATAACGCGGTAGAGTGTACAGCCTCATCGAGCACCGTCTCAATCTGAGTTTGCTCAACGGCTGGAGCCTTGCCCAGCACATAATTACTAACTTGGTTTCTATCACCTGGATGACCTATACCTATTCGTAATCGATAGAAACCTTTATCATTCCCCATGCTGGAAATGATGTCTTTTAAGCCGTTATGACCCCCATGACCACCCCCCAATTTAAATTTGGCCACTCCAGGAGGCATATCGAGTTCATCATGAGCGACTAAGATCTCATCAGCTTGAATACGAAAAAAATTCACCATCGCACCGACAGACTTACCACTAAGATTCATAAAAGTACTCGGGATCAGTAAACGAACATCTTTACCATGCAGATTAACTCTTGCGGTTAAGCCATAATACTTGCTATCGGCATTCAGAGTCGCACCGCAAATTCTTGCGAGTTCTCGTACATACCAAGCCCCTGCGTTATGCCGAGTCTGCGCATACTTTTCACCAGGATTTGCAAGCCCTACAATTAGTTTTATGTTACTCATGTCGCCCATTCTTTAATACGAGGCGCACTCTTGCCGTACAAATGATGCCGGCTAAACGTCATGCGCAAAATAAAAACGCGGTATTTTAACACTCTATCCACGGCGCAACAAATTATAAGGAAAATGGATTTAATTGAGAAAATGACCACTGTGCCAGATAAGCCTCAAACCCCAAATGTAAACAACACAAATAATTAAAAGCTGATCACAATCCCATGGCGTATTTGAGCACTTGCTTCTTAATCGGCGATTTAATGTCCGCAAGCTTAAGCGCAGCATTTCGCAGTACTTTTAATGGTAATAAATTATTGCTAAATCCGGCATAAAATAGATCCATTGCCGACATCATCAATTGATTATCTCGATAACGACGAGATTGATATTCACTCAATGCCGAATTATCCCACCAGCCCTCATGCCGACTCAATTTATCTGTGATCACCGAGATCAAAGCATCGACATCTTTGAAACCAATATTGACCCCTTGCCCAGCCAAGGGATTAATGGTGTGAGCCGCATCACCTAAAATCACCAAATTATCTGAAAAGTAGGATTGAGCGTGTCGTCGGGTTAACTTAAAGCTCCCCTTATTCAATACTTCAAACTGTCGGTCCAATCGCTCAGGAAAGTGCTTCTTAATTTGCTGAGCCAGTGCCGCATTACTCAATTGAGACAGCTGAGCTATTCGACTGGCATCATCATACCAAACCAGAGAAGCATTATTGCCCGGTAGTGGTAACAGAGATCTAGGCCCTTTGGGGGTAAACTGTTGCCAGGTAACATCTTGTTGCTCTGTCGCTGTTTCGATGTTAATCAACATGGCCGACTGAGCATAATCCCAGCCCGTTAAGCCTATATTGGCCCACGTTCTAACCTGTGAATTAGCCCCATCGGCACCGATCAAAAGCTTGGCATCAAGTCGCTGACCATCGTCTAAGGTCACACAAACCCCATGTGCAGTTCGACTGAAACTATTAGCAGTTCTGGGGCTAGCTAGCTCAAGGTTATCGAGGGACTCAAACTGCTCCCACAAAGCCAGTTGTATCAAACGGTTCTCGACAATATGTCCAAGGTGAGAAGCACCAACATAATCAGCATTAAAACGAGTAATACACCCCTCTAATTCCCAGGTTTCCAACCCTAGATATGGCGCTCGTCGCATCTGGGCCAAACTTTCAAGCGCACCTAAACGCTCCAATAAAGCTTCAGTAGCAACACTGATCGCAGAGACTCTCAAATCTATGGCCTGATCACTGTTATATGCCTTAGGTCTGAATGCTTCAATGACGGTAACAGTCAAGCCTAGTTGAGCTAAACCTATGGCCGTTGCAGCACCAATCATGCCTCCACCTAGAATAACGACATCCCTTGTTGTAATTTCAATTTGCAATTGACTCACCAAGACTCCTACACGTCAAATAACCATTGTCTAATAACTCATTCTAATTAACGGCCATTAAATAGCCCATCAATTATTTCAATAATGCTCAAATAACTATACAAATATTGCAATAGCCGAACGACTTACACCTGCTTACAAACTGTACAGCTATCACACAAACTACAGCCTTACTACTCTGCTTTGAAATTAAAGCCTATGGAAGTCATCACAGTAACCTATCGTTCGCCTATCAATTATGCCCTATATCACTATACGACGGAACACTTGGCATATTTAAGACAATAGAGATGTTCTAAAATTCACCCTCAGACTCAAGCAGATTCACTGCAAATTTCCCCGTCGATACAATCGATAAATACAGACTGAAATCTCTGTTTGGAAAACACCAAAATACATCCATGATCAGGAAAAATAAAACCTACTCTCCGCAAGTATTTTTGAATAAATGTGCCTAAAAGCTAGCCAGTGACTGACTCAAGAGGTAAAATGTCGCGCTGTTTTTCCTGTGGTTCCAAGAGTGATATAAACTGATGAGCAAGAAACTCCATATAAAAACCTGGGGCTGTCAGATGAATGAGTATGACTCATCCAAGATGGCCGACCTAATGGACGAATACAAGGGTTACACCCTAACAGACGACGCCGAAGAAGCTGACGTGCTGTTACTAAACACTTGTTCAATCCGTGAAAAGGCTCAGGAAAAAGTGTTCCATCAACTTGGGCGCTGGAAAAAATTAAAAGATAAAAACCCCAACCTAATAATAGGAGTCGGTGGCTGTGTGGCCTCTCAAGAAGGCCTGATGATTAAAAAACGAGCTCAATGCGTTGATATCATTTTTGGCCCACAAACGCTGCACCGTCTACCTGAAATGGTCGATCAGGTCAAACAAGGCGGTAAGGCGGTTATCGATATCAGCTTCCCTGAGATTGAGAAGTTCGATCGATTACCTGATCCTAGAGCCGATGGACCAACGGCTTTCGTTTCGATAATGGAAGGCTGTAGTAAGTATTGTTCTTTCTGCGTGGTGCCATACACCCGCGGTGAAGAGGTGAGTCGTCCCGTTGATGATGTCATCCTAGAAGTCGCTCAACTTGCCGAACAGGGTGTTCGTGAAGTCAATTTGCTGGGCCAAAATGTAAATGCATTTCGCGGCGCGACCCATGATGATGACATTTGTACCTTTGCCGAGCTGCTGCGTTATATCGCTGCTATCGATGGCATCGATAGGCTCAGATTTACCACCAGCCACCCTATTGAGTTCTCTCAAGACATCATAGATGTTTACGAAGATACACCCGAATTAGTTAGCTTCTTGCACCTACCGGTTCAATCGGGTTCAGACCATATACTGACCCAGATGAAACGTGGCCACATGGCGATAGAATATAAGTCTATCATTCGTCGTCTGCGTAAGGCACGCCCCGATATACAGATCAGCTCAGACTTCATCATTGGCTTCCCCGGCGAATCTAAGCAAGATTTCGCCGACACCATGAAACTGATTGAAGATGTCGCTTTCGATCATAGCTTTAGCTTTATCTATAGCGCACGTCCCGGTACACCAGCAGCAGACCTACCAGACGATGTCACTCTAACAGAGAAGAAAGAGCGACTGGCTATCTTGCAGGATCGTATCACTCAGCAGGCGCTGCGTTACAGCCGCCAAATGTTGGGAACAATTCAGCGCATCCTAGTTGAAGGCCCTTCGGTCAAAAATCCAATGGAACTAAGGGGACGTACCGAAACCAGTCGTGTGGTTAACTTCGAAGCGGATCCCAAACACATAGGCAGCTTCGTTGATGTCGAAATTGTCGATGTCTATACCAACTCCCTACGTGGCACCTTTATTCGCGGTGAAAACGAAATGGACCTACGCCGCTCATTAAGACCTTCAGATATTCTTTTGAAACATAAAAAAGACGATGAGTTAGGCGTGACACAGTACATACCTTAACCTAACTGGATAAACGACTAAGGCGGCTTCATTAACGCCTTTTTTGTCAATGTAAATACCATTAGCATTTCTTGTTTTGTGCTCGTAAAATGAAATAATAGTGACACCCAAATCATTGTAATTGGAGCCATTCTTGTCTAACAAATTAACCACCCTAAATCTCTACCTTGAGCCATCTGATACTCGTCGTTTAGTATCATTATGTGGGCCGCTCGATGACAACATTAAGCAGCTAGAACGCCGGATAGGAGTTGAAATAACCTATAGAAACAACCATTTTCAGATTGTTGGGCCAGCAAGGAACTGTCTAACTATCAGCGATCTACTAAGAACTCTTTATATTGAAACTCAGTCCATAAAAGGCAACACACCAGATATTGAACCCAATACGGTGCATCTGGCAATACAGGAAGCTGTGGCTCTGGAGGCCGAAGCTCCGCGTGATGATAAAGAGTTCTATATCAAGACTAAACGTGGCGTGATTAAACCGCGCAACCCGAATCAAAGTGACTATGTCGCCAACATCATGCGCCACGATATCACCTTCGGTGTCGGCCCAGCTGGTACAGGTAAAACCTACCTTGCAGTGGCTGCTGCGGTGGATGCTCTGGAACGTCAAGAAGTGCGTCGTATTCTGCTTACCCGCCCCGCAGTAGAGGCTGGTGAAAAGTTAGGTTTTTTACCAGGAGATCTGAGCCAAAAGGTCGATCCTTACTTGCGTCCTCTCTATGATGCTCTATTTGAGATGATGGGATTCGAAAAGGTCGAACGCCTAATAGAAAAAAATGTTATCGAGGTCGCTCCACTGGCCTATATGCGTGGTCGTACCCTGAATGATGCCTTCATCATCTTAGATGAGAGTCAAAATACCACCTTAGAACAAATGAAAATGTTCTTAACCCGTATCGGATTCAACTCACGAGCGGTGATCACTGGTGACATCACTCAGATTGATCTACCCAAGAGTCAAAAATCGGGACTACGCCACGCTATTGAGGTTCTCAGTAAGGTTGAGGAAATTAGTTTCAACTTCTTCCAGTCTAAAGACGTAGTTCGTCACCCAATTGTGGCACGAATAGTCGAAGCTTACGAAGAGCATGAACAGAAAGCTCAACAAGCTAAGGCAAAGCGTGACAACCAATATAAGCTCCAGGAAAAGAGCCTAAATGAGTCTTAATCATCAACATTTCAAATTAAATCTAGATCTGCAAGTCGCCATTGAGAGTAAATCACTGCCATCTCAAGCAGATTTTGAACTTTGGGTTCGCATTACACTCAGAGATACCATGACTCAAGCCGAATTAACCATTAGAATAGTCGACGAAGCTGAAAGTCAAAATCTCAATAGCTGTTATAGAGGAAAAAATAAGCCAACCAATGTGCTCTCTTTTCCTTTCGAGGCACCGCCGCAGATTGATATCCCTCTGTTAGGCGACCTGATTATTTGTGCTCCAGTGGTAGAACTCGAAGCTAGACAGCAAAACAAAAGCTTACAAACTCACTGGGCCCACATGGTTGTACATGGTTGCCTGCATCTGATAGGGTATGATCATATCCAAGATGCCGAAGCCGAAAAAATGGAGTCGTTAGAGACTCAACTAATTGAAAGTTTAGGTTTTAACAACCCTTATAAGGAGCAGTAATTAGCCTGTAAACCTATTAGTTTAATAGAATTTCATGCTAGGAAAACACTATGAGTGATGATATCCCCCCGAGTACCAGCGCACAGAAGAAGGGCTGGTTAGAAAAAGTCAGTCAGTTATTTCAGGGCGAGCCCCAGAGTCGCGATGATCTTGTTGATGTCATTCACGATGCAGAACAACGTGAAGTTATCTCAGAAGACACGCGCGAGATGATTAAAGGTGTATTAGAAGTCTCAGATCTAAGTGTTCGGGACATCATGATACCCAGAGCTCAGATAATCGCACTGCAAATCGATAATACAGTAGAAGAGCTACTTTCTACGGTCATTAGTTCAGCACATTCGCGTTTCCCCGTCGTAAATGAAGATAAAGATCATATCGAAGGCATCTTGCTGGCAAAAGATCTACTCAAATACGGCTTTAAAAACAATGATCAACCTTTCACTCTCGGCCAGGTTATTCGCCCCGCTGTTGTTGTTCCCGAAAGTAAACGTGTCAGTGTACTTCTCAAGGAATTCCGTTCCCAACGTTATCATATGGCCATAGTGGTCGATGAATACGGTGGCGTATCAGGCCTAGTCACCATCGAAGATATTCTCGAAGAAATAGTCGGTGAAATCGAAGATGAGTTCGAGCACGACTCAGCTGAAGATACTGAGATCCGTAAACTAGACAAACAAACCTATATGATTAAGGCCCTAACCCCGATTGAAGACTTCAATCGTGAGTTTAAAACTCAATTCAGTGATGAAGAATTTGATACTGTTGGCGGTCTAGTCTCGCATGCATTTGGCCACCTGCCAGAACGCAATGAGGAAATCATCATAGATGGCATAGAGTTTAAGGTCATCAGCGCCGATACCCGTAGATTACTTCAGCTTGAAATCAAACTTCCCGATCCTAACGATCAAGAACAGATAGCTTAAAATAAGCGCTATCAGTTCAATACACGGTCGCTTTCTATGATGAGGCTTAAATGCTGAATAAACTTCGGGCATTTGCCCATCATACAAAAATACGTCTGGGGCTGGCATACATGGCTGGTGCCTGTACGTCACTCGCTTTTGCCCCATATGGCTTATGGCCGATCTATATCATTACTACCGCATTTGCACTGCATCAGAGCAGTGATTTATCAGCCAAAGACGGTGCAAAATACTGGTTAAGCTTTGGCTTTGGCTGCTTCTCCGTCGGCATGAGTTGGATACATGTCAGTATGTCTACCTATGGAGGGATACCACTTATTGCTTCCGTGGCCTTGATGGCACTGCTCGCATTTTATCTTGCTATTTATCCTGCACTTACAGGTTATCTGTTACAAAAAATAGCCCCCACTACATCTATAATCAGAAATATCATCTTGTTTCCTGCATTATGGACCTTAACCGAATGGCTAAGAGGCTGGGTACTGACTGGTTTGCCTTGGCTCTGGGCTGGCTATACTCAGACCGAAGGACCGATAAAACCCCTCGCCAGTGTTATCGGTGCTCTCGGCTTAAGCTTTGTAATAGCATTGGTTGCTGGTTCATTGGCTTTGTGTTTACAAAAACGTTGGCGCCCAGCTGTTATTATCTTATCTTTGTTGGGATTAGTGAATTATTTTGTTCCTATGCTGTCTAGCATCGAATCCAAAGGCGAGACTGTCAGGGTGGTTCTGGTACAGGGAAATATTCCCCAGAGCATGAAATGGGAGCCCGGAGTACTCTGGCCTACCATGGACAAGTACATGGATCTTTCCCGCCCACAGCTAGATGCAGATATCATCATCTGGCCAGAAGCTGCAATCCCCGCCCCTGAATATATGGTGTCTACATTTCTAGACAATGCCAATAAGGTCGCAAATATTAATAATAGTGCCATCATCACCGGTATTATTAGCCACCAGCAAGACAGCTTCTACAATTCACTGATCGTGCTCGGAAACCACCATAGTAAGCACCAGAGCCAAGCGGATTACATAGAGGGTGGTAGTAACGAGTTTAAGAAGCACCATTTATTACCAATCGGAGAATTTGTCCCCATGGAGTCTCTATTGAGACCCCTCGCTCCTCTTTTTAACTTACCCATGTCTTCATTTGATCGAGGCGCGTATCAACAGCCAAACCTCAACGCACTGGGTTATCAGATAGCACCTGCCATCTGCTACGAAATAGCTTTTCCTGAACAGTTAAGAGCCAACGTCAATGAGGCAACAGATCTTCTACTGACCGTGTCTAACGATGCTTGGTTTGGCAGTTCCAACGGCCCGTTGCAACATATGGAGATAGCTCAAATGCGCTCAATCGAACTGGGGAGGCCATTAGTAAGAGCGACCAATAATGGTGTCACCGCCGTTGTCGATGAACTGGGCAATATTACTCACAAGTTACCTCAGTTTGAGGTTGGGGTACTGGTCGCGGATATCCCTCTTGTCAAAGGGCAAACCTTATTTTCAACGTGGGGTCAGTGGCCCATCATCATATTGTCGGCCTTGTTACTGGCTCTGGTGATTACCCGTCAACGCTGGTTTTCTGTTCGCTAATACCCCGTTATAAGATAACAGACATTGGCAGTCGGATTAGACATTTTCGCCAACATAAAATTACAATCCACACCTAAAAACACCCGCTAAGTGCGGGCATTTTTAGGTGTGGTAGTCAGACTCTTATTTAAAGGATATCTAAACGATAAATTGATTCCACAACTGTTCATGGATCTTATATTGATCCAGTTGTTTGCTCATGGCCTTGCTCCAAATTACTAGCGACCAACGACATCGTCAGGCTAAAACATGTTTTACTTATGGGTCAAGAGCTTCTCGAGTAAAGTTGCTTTTATCACATTGAGGGCAATCAGGAATAACTCCGGGAAATTCGATTGTCATCTCATGGCTGCAATGAGTACATACCATCTTGCCTTGGTTAACAATTTCACCACTCTGATAATGGCCCTGGTGTTTGAAATCCTGCAATACTTCATGCCACTCGATCTGGCTTCTATCTGTAATACAGCTCAACCAATGCCAAAGTGTATTCTCTACCGTTATCATTGTCGGACTATGACTCAAATCTAAATCATTTTTATCATGCAAAAAATTAGCAATGTCGCGTTTTAAAAATTGTTCGACTAATGCAAGCTCATTGTCCTTAGCCCTGTCTTTGATAGACAAGAACTCTTTACTGCTAGTAACGATATCAAATAACTTCTTTATAGTTATAACGTTATCTCCAGAATAATCAGATTTAACTTGTGCAAACAGTGCCTCGTAAAGCGATAACAGCTCCGTACTTCTTTTGCTCATCTTAAATACTCCTCATCCGAACCTTTTTAATGACTCACTTCTAGTTTATTCTATGTAAATCTAACTCGCGTATAAAGTGCGCAAGATCAAATAATGGGCCCCATGGCCGGGAAATATTGATGCAAGAGCAATATCAACCTTCAGAGATTGAAGCTAAAGTGCAGCAGCACTGGCAAGACAAGAAAACATTCGAAGTCACCGAAGATGAGAACAAGGAGAAGTTTTACTGTCTCGCCATGTTCCCTTACCCTTCTGGCCGGCTGCACATGGGCCATGTACGTAACTATACCATAGGCGACGTTATAGCCCGTTACCAGAGATTACAAGGAAAAAATGTATTACAGCCTATCGGCTGGGACTCATTTGGCCTGCCTGCTGAAAATGCGGCCATCAAAAATATGACGGCTCCAGCGCCTTGGACTTACGAGAATATTGATTACATGAAGAACCAGCTAAAAATGCTGGGATTCGGTTACGACTGGAGCCGTGAAATTGCAACTTGTACACCTGAATACTACCGTTGGGAACAGTGGTTTTTCACCAAATTATTTGAAAAGGGTCTGGTCTATAAAAAAACCGCTTCAGTTAACTGGTGCCCTAACGACGAAACTGTACTGGCTAACGAGCAAGTTATCGATGGCTGTTGCTGGCGCTGTGACACCATGGTCGAGCAGAAAGAGATACCTCAGTGGTTTATCAAAATCACCGAATATGCCGATGAGTTACTAACCGATCTCGACCAACTCGATGAGTGGCCTGAGCAGGTCAAGACCATGCAGCGCAACTGGATAGGTCGCAGCGAAGGCATAGAAATGACCTTCAAACTTACCGATAGTGACGAGAGCTTCGATATCTATACCACACGCCCCGATACGGTTATGGGGGTGACTTATGTTGCTATTGCGGCGGGCCATCCACTGGCAGAACAGGCTGCAGCCAATAATCCAGAGCTTGCCGCATTCATCGAAGAATGTAAAAACGCCGACACCACGGAAGCAGCTATGGCCGCTATGGAGAAAAAGGGCGTAGCCACAGGCCTATATGCAACCCACCCTTTAAATGGCAAGCAAGTGCCAATCTGGGCGGCTAACTTCGTACTGATGAATTATGGTACCGGCGCCGTTATGTCGGTACCCGCTCACGACCAACGAGATTATGAGTTTGCCACTAAATATGGATTAACCATAGAAGGTGTGATCAAGCCAAGCGATAGCGAGCTTGATATCAGCGAAGTCGCCTACACAGAAAAAGGCATACTGTTTAATTCTGGAGACGCCTTCCCTGAGCTAGACGGACTGGACTTCCAAAGTGCGTTCAATGCTATAGACACTCGATTAACGGCTGAAGGCAAAGGTAAGCGTCAGGTTAACTTCCGTTTACGTGATTGGGGCGTATCTCGTCAACGCTATTGGGGCGCTCCTATCCCTATGCTCACTCTGGCCGATGGCACAGTGGTACCAACGCCAGAAGATCAGCTACCGGTTATTTTACCGGAAGATGTGGTCATGGATGGGATCCAAAGCCCAATCAAGGCCGATAAAGAATGGGCCAAGACCACATATAATGGTGAGTTAGCCTTCAAAGAGACAGATACCTTCGACACCTTCATGGAATCATCTTGGTATTACGCTCGCTACTGCTGTCCCCATGCAGATCGGATGTTAGATCCTGCCAAGGCCAACTACTGGCTACCGGTTGATCAATATATCGGCGGCATCGAGCATGCGTGCATGCACTTGCTCTACTTCCGCTTCTTCCACAAGTTACTCAGAGATATCGGCTTAGTCGATTCTAATGAACCCGCTAAGCGCCTGCTCACCCAAGGCATGGTGTTGGCAGATGCCTTCTACTATCACAATGAAAAAGGCGCCCGAGTCTGGATTGCACCATCAGATGTGACTGTTCAGGAGACTGACGAAAAAGGCCGTATTCTTAAAGCCATAGACAGTGACGGCAACCAACTAATCTATACAGGCATGAGCAAGATGTCTAAGTCTAAGAACAACGGCATTGACCCCCAAGTGATGGTCGACAAGTATGGAGCCGATACCGTTCGTTTGTTTATGATGTTTGCAGCACCACCAGAGCTCACATTAGAATGGCAAGAGTCCAGTGTTGAAGGTGCACACCGTTTCATTAAGCGTCTTTGGAAACTGGCACACGACCACATATCTAAAGGACCAACTGCCGAACTGAGTATCAAGTCTCTCGATGCTAAGCAGAAGATATTACGTCGCGAGTTGCATAAAACCATAGTCAAGGTCACCGACGATATCGAACGTCGTCAGATGTTCAACACCGCCATAGCCTCTATCATGGAACTAATGAATCGATTACTGAAAGCGCCTCAAGAATCAGAGCAAGATCGTGCTCTGCTAAATGAAGCACTTTCAGCCGTGATTCGGCTACTCTACCCCATCATTCCTCATGTCTGTTTTAGCCTATGGAATGAGTTAGGTAATGCAGAAGCAATCGAAGATGTATTGTGGCCAAAAGTCGATGAGTCGGCGCTTGTCGAAGACAGTAAGTTGATCATAGTACAGGTCAACGGTAAGCTTCGTGCAAAAATGACGGTAGCTGCCGATTCCACCAAAGAAGCCGTTGAGAAGAAAGGTCTTGCAGAAGAAGGAGTGCTAAAACACACCGAAGGTAAGACCATTCGTAAGATCATCTATGTACCGGGCAAATTGCTCAACATAGTGGCTAACTAAGTACCCACCAAAAGGAAATATAGCCTAGCCTATGCTTATTAAACGCATATGTTTCGCAATAGCGGCACTGAGTATCATGTTCAGTGCTGGTTGCGGCTTTAAACTTCAGGGCAACTACTCGATACCAGAGCAGTTACAGACCCTGCAACTAACGAGTCAAGATGAGTACAGTGAGCTGACTCGTCTAGTTCGCGAACGTCTACGTCTGCACAGCATTTCTTTAGTCGATGCAAGCGATGACACGCCCATTTTACATATTATACAAGACTCTTTAGAGAGAACGACTCTCTCCCTCTATCCCACCGGTAATGTGGCCGAGTATGAGCTAACTTACCATGTCACTTTTGCCGTTCGTTTACCTCAAGGTGAAGCACAAAAGTTCGACGTGAATATTTATCGAGATTATCTCGACGATCCCCGCACTGCACTAGCCAAGAGCCGTGAAATGGAGATTTTATTGAAAGAAATGCGTGATCAGGCTGCAGATCAGATGATCCAAATCCTTGCTTCGATCGAAGTAACATAATGCAGGTTTCAGTATCACGACTGTATCGAGTCGCTGTATATCACTCACCCCATCAAGAGGTGTTTTGATGCGGGTCTACCCAAATCAACTGCTGCGTGAACTCTGCCCCCTTAAACAGTGTTATCTCATTTTCGGAGATGATCCTTGGCTTTGTCAAAATAGCCGCAAACAGATCTATCATCAGGCCAAGAGCCAAGGCTTCGAGGAGAAAATCCAACTCAGCCAGGAAAGCGGATTTAACTGGAATGAGTTAGTCGTTCAATGGCAAGCTATGAGCCTATTTTCTAACCGCAGAGTGATCGAATTAACCTTACCTCAAGCCAAGCCTGGAGCCGAGGGTAGTGCGATATTCAAAAGCCTGATGCAGATGGCTAATCCCGATATACTATTGATTATCATCGGACCTAAACTCGCAGCAGAACAGACTAAAAGTAAGTGGTTCAAAACCCTAGATAGCCAAGGTATATATGTTCCCTGTGCAACTCCTGAAGGTGCACAATTTCAGCGCTGGTTAGAGAGTCGGATCCAACACTTTGCTTTGACCCTGACTCGTGATGCTAAAGATATGCTGTTCAGTCTCTATGAAGGAAATTTGCTCGCCGCTGATCAATCACTGCAACTGCTGCAATTATTGAGCCCAAATGAGCAGATAGATAGCCCAGAGTTGAGCCGTTACTTTGAAGATCAATCACGTTTTAGTGTGTTTCAACTCACAGATGCCATGCTCAATAATCGTCAAGATAAAGCCCAACATATTCTCTCTCAGCTAAAGGCTGAAGGGGTAGCTATAGCGATTATTCTGTGGGGTATTTTTAAAGAACTGGCTATTCTTTTACAGTTAAAATCAGCCCAAGAGACTCAGGAACCTTTGCAAGGTCTCTGGGGTAAACTTCGTATATGGGATAAGCGTAAGCCTTTATATCTGGCCGCGTTAAATCGGCTGTCTTTGTTCCAAATAGAAACCTTACTCGCCAGCGCTTCTGATATAGAGTTAAAACTTAAGCAGCAAGGCATAGAAGATTGGACTGGTGTGAGTCATCTAAGCTTACTGTTCGATCCTAAAGCCCATAAAGCTCTATCTCATATCCAACTAAACGACTGGAGCTAAACCTGCGATGCGGATAGGAATATTAGGCGGTACATTTGATCCTATTCATTTTGGACATATTCGCCCAGCACTCGAAATTAAGTCGCAGCTGAACCTTGATAGTATCTGGCTAATGCCTAACCATAGCCCCCCCCATAAAACATCAACAGTAGTGAGTACTGAGCAACGACTCGCCATGGTAGAGTTAATCTGCCAAGAGTACAGCGAGTTTGAATTGTGTGATATTGAAGCCCGGCGAAAAGGGGCTTCTTACCTGTTCACCAGCTTAACAACGCTGCGAAATATACATCCAGAGCATGAGTTTTTTTTCTTAATAGGAACAGACTCTTTAGTCTCATTAACCCGCTGGTACCATTGGCAGTCCCTATTTAACCTATGTCATTTTGTTGTTTCCCCCCGACATGGATGGCAGCTCACTGCAGACATGCCAATATTTAAGGAATATGAACAAAGATTAACGGATCTAGCTCAACATAAATCACAAAAAACGGGCCTTATTTTCCAAGTTAATATTACCCCGCAGGCATACTCTTCTACGTTAATTAGACAGCAACTGTCTCAAGGGCTAAGCCCATCTGAAGCCTTACCGAGTCAAGTACTCGAGTTTATCATTGCAAAAAAGTTGTACCAAGCACCCACTTAATCCAGAACCCTAAAATTGCTTCAGGTTAATTACCTCTGTGCATCCTCAATGCTTGGATAACCTGTTATACTGCTGCGCTGTCAAAAAAGTTATTAAGGAATTACGCGTGGAAAGCGCCGAGCTAAAGCAATTTGTCATCGACAAGATCGAAGATTTAAAAGCCAAAGATATAGTCACCTTAGCAGTAGCCGAACAGTCAAATATGACTGATTATATGGTTGTTTGCTCAGGTACCTCTAAGACTCACGTTAAGGCCATTGCCGAAAATGTGGTCGTTGAGTGTAAGCGAGCTGGCTTAACCATAATCGGTGTTGAAGGCCGTGAAAGCAGTGAGTGGGTGCTTGTAGACTTAGGGGATGTGATCCTTCACGTCATGCAAGATAAAACTCGCGACTTCTATGAACTTGAAAAACTCTGGTCTGCCAAACCCGTTTAATGAAGTTACAGTTAATCGCCGTGGGTACACGAATGCCAGCTTGGGTAACAGCGGGGTTTCAGGAGTATCAACGTAGATTCCCTAGGGATATGGCTCTCGAACTGGTTGAGATCCCAGCGGGAAAAAGAGGGAAGAATGTCGATATAACTCGTATTCTTCATAAAGAAGGTGAGCAAATGCTGGCTGTTATTCCCAAGAGTAACCACATCGTCAGCTTAGATCTTCCGGGGAAAACTTGGAAAACGCCAGAGCTTGCCGCTCAGCTGACTCGCTGGCAACTCGATGGCAGAGATGTCAGCCTACTTATTGGTGGGCCTGAAGGACTCGCTCCAGCTTGTAAGCAAGCTGCGTCGCAAAGTTGGTGTTTATCCGCTTTGACTCTGCCACATCCGTTAGTGAGAATTGTGGTAGCCGAGAGTCTATATCGAGCTTGGAGTGTGAATAACAATCACCCTTATCATAGGGAATAATGAAGTTCGGTGTAACCGAATTTTTCTAAAAAATAGGTTCCATTCTCATTACTAAGCCGGAGAACGTGTAAGTGGCGCCAAAAAAGCGAGTTACGATGCATGACCACGCAGCTGAAGCATCGCTTTTTAAGCGAAGAGCCTTGTTCACTTTTGCATGCGTCGTCGTCTTATTAAGCATACTGCTGGCAAACTTATATCACCTGCAAATCCTCTCACACAAAGATTACGCAACTCGCTCGAATGATAACCGCATCAGGGTCGTCCCCGTCGCCCCAAGTCGAGGATTAATTTATGACCGTCATGGCAAGCTATTAGCAGAAAACCGACCTTTTTTCTCTTTAGAAGTCATTCCAGAAAAAGTTAAAAACATACCTGAGATGCTAAAAGAATTAAGCCAAATTATCCCTATTTCGGCCGATGAACAACAAGACTTTATTGCATCAATGAAACACCACCGACGTTTCAAACCTCTCACCTTAAAGAACCGTTTGACCGAAGAGCACGTTGCAATATTTAGTGTCAACCAGTACAGATTTCCAGGTATTTCAGTCATTGCCGGTCTTAAACGACATTACCTCTATAATAGCCTGATGACCCATGCACTGGGCTATGTCGGCCGCATCAATAACCGTGACCAAGCTGCATTACAACGAAGTGAACAATGGAAAAATTACGCTGCAACCAAAGATATAGGCAAACTGGGCATAGAAAAATTTTATGAAAGCTTACTGCATGGCAAGCCAGGTCATTTAGAGGAAGAAGTCAATAATCGTGGGCGTACCATACGCACGCTCAAATCTGTGGCTCCACAACCTGGTCAGGATATCTACCTCACATTAGATTTAAAGTTACAGCAAAAGGCCGCCGAGTTACTGAATGGGCGTAAAGGCTCAGTGGTTGCCATTGACCCCCGTGATGGCGGAATATTGGCTCTATTATCTAGCCCTAGCTACGATCCAAACCTGTTTGTTCACGGGATCAGTAGCAAAAACTACAACAAACTGCTTAACTCAAAATCAAGGCCACTAATTAACCGAGCAACCCAAGGACAATATGCGCCAGCGTCGACAGTAAAGCCTCACTTAGCCTTACTAGGATTAGACTCCAAAACAGTCACACCTAAAACCCGTGTCTGGGATCCAGGGTTTTGGCAGATCCCGAACGTCGCTAGGAAATATCGAGATTGGAAATCTTGGGGCCATGGCTGGGTCGATATAACTAGTGCCTTAATTAACTCCTGTGATACTTATTTCTATGAACTTGCCTATAAAATGGGGGTCAACAAGATAGCTGATTTCATGGAACCTTTTGGTTTCGGTAAACGTACAGGGGTTGATATTTACGAGGAATCGGCTGGGATCATGCCATCCAAAGACTGGAAGCGTCTTCGCTACAACCAACCTTGGTATATTGGTGATACTATTTCGGTGGGTATAGGACAAGGGTACTGGACAACGACTCCTCTGCAACTCGCCAATGCGGCGACTATTATGGCAAATAAGGGTCGGCGCTTCACTCCTCACTTGCTCAAGTCAATTAAAGACAGTACCTCTAAAATAGACACTCCGCTCGATGAACTGGCCCCAATCGTGTTAGAAAATCCTGAGAATTGGAATATCATCAATAAAGCGATGCAAGACACCGCTCAGAAGAAGCGTTTTAAAGATGCAGGCTACACCGCAGCCATGAAAACGGGTACAGCTCAGGTCATTAGTATCGCTGAAGATGAAGAATATGATGCCGATACTATCGAAGAACGCTTCCGGGATAACGCATTAATTATTGCCTACGCTCCTTTTGAAAATCCAACCATCGTTCTCACCGTCATATTAGAAAATGCAGGGTGGGGTGGCGTTAATGCAGGTCCGGTTGCTAAGGCCTTGCTCGATGAATATATGTTGAGAGATACCTTGGAGCACCTTCAATGAGTTCGCACAACTACAATCCCAATATATGGCAACGCTGGCACATAGACCTACCATTGTTGCTCGGTATATTGAGCTTGATGCTGTTTGGCCTATTCGTCATCTATTCTGCCGGAGGTGAAGATTTAGCCCTGCTGAAAAGGCAACTCATCAGGATGGGATTATCTCTAGCAGCTATGTTTATCGTGGCGCAGATAAATCCAGAAGTCATCAGGCGTTGGGCCTTTCCAATCTACCTCGCTGGAGTCGTCTTATTGCTTGGTGTTCACTTTTTCGGTGAAATTAACAAGGGAGCGCAACGTTGGCTCAACCTAGGCTTCATGGAGTTTCAGCCTTCGGAACTGATTAAATTAACTTTTCCTATCACCATGGCTTGGTATATAAGTAAGTACCCACTACCTCCAAAAAAACGATATTTATTGGGAGCGGGTGTCATCTTGCTGGTACCAACCTTATTAATCGCAAAGCAGCCCGATCTTGGTACTTCAATTCTTGTGGCAGCATCTGGCATTTTTGTGCTGTTTTTATCTGGCATGAGCTGGGCAATTGTAGGCACTTTTGTGAGCAGTATATTCGCCATGCTGCCTGTGCTCTGGTATTTCTTTATGCATGACTATCAGAAAACTCGCGTTCTCACCTTGCTAGACCCCGAAAAAGATCCTCTTGGCGCCGGTTACCACATAATACAATCTAAAATTGCCATAGGCTCTGGCGGCCCTTGGGGTAAAGGCTGGCTAGATGGAACACAATCACAATTAGAGTTCTTGCCCGAGCGCCACACCGACTTTATATTTGCTGTCATAGGGGAAGAATTTGGCCTGATAGGCAGCGCTCTCTTATTGGTAATGTACCTCTATGTTATAGGTCGAGGGCTGGTCATTGCGTCTCAGGCACAGACCAGTTTCACCCGCCTTCTGGCTGGAGGCATCACCTTAACCTTCTTCGTTTATATTTTTGTTAATATCGGCATGGTTTCCGGCCTCTTACCTGTGGTTGGTGTTCCTCTTCCGCTAATAAGCTATGGAGGCACCGCCATGATGACATTGATGATGGGTTTTGGCATTCTAATGAGTATTCATACCCATAAACGATTAATTAACTGGTAATAAGTCTGCCATGTGCGTTATTACCATTGAGGACGTTTGTAATATCCTTACAGTGTAAAACTGCCATGTGCTGAATAAATTAAGACCGTCTTAAACTGACTCGCTTATTTTACCTATTTGTCTACATGATATTGTCTAATATACAAGGAATAGTTTCAGTGAATATAAAACAAAAGCTACTTGCGACTCTACTTTTAGCCTCTTTCTCCATCTCAACTATGGCAACCACATCTAAAATTGTTAATGATGATGCCAATGTTTCACGATTAAAAGCTGAATTTATGTTGACCCAAAAAGCCTTAGGCTTTACCGACAAAGAAGTTCAACAGTTTCTTAGTACAGCTAAATACGATCAAGCTGTTATAGACGCAATGACGAAGCCTTGGGAAGCCAAACCTTGGCACCAATATTACCCCATTTTTCTCACAGAAAAACGATTAGAGGCTGGTATCGCCTTTTGGGAAAAACATAAAACAACTGTAGATAGAGCTGCGAAAGAGTTTAGTGTAGACCCAGAAATCATCATAGCAATCATAGGTATTGAGACTTTTTATGGTGGTTACATGGGTAACTACCCTGTTGTTAACGCCCTCTATACTTTAGGTTTCTATTACCCGCCGAGAGCGACATTTTTCAGAAAAGAGTTAAGTAATCTACAAACCTTGATAAAAGATGAACAGCTTGATATTAATAATCTTAAGGGATCCTACGCTGGCGCGATGGGATTCGGACAGTTTATTCCTTCAAGCTATCGCCATTATGCGGTAGATTTTGATCATGATGGACGAAGGGATCTGCTAAACAACCCAGTTGATGCTATAGGCAGTGTCGCTAATTATTTCCATCAACACGGCTGGCAAGTGGGAGCACCAGTAGTACTGCCTCTATCTGTCGACAATAAACTGCCCTCACAACTCAAGATCTGGGCTGGTGAGAAGTTGACTTATACCGCCGCTGATATATTGTCACCAAGTGTGGCTCTGGCAGAAACAATCGATATCGACGTATCCCAACCCGCTCTGATTATTGAATTGGAACAAGAACAAGGTATGGAATATTGGATGGGATTAAAGAATTTTTATGTGATCACACGTTATAATCGTAGCCCCTTATATGCCATGGCGGTTTATCAATTTAGCCAAGAATTAAAGAATTATCCTCTATAAAAGTAAGCGAACAGGCTATTACGCTATAACCCACTTAAATATCATGGCCATCGAGAACGTCAATTGGAAACTGAATACTTATGAAATTTAGCATTAAAATCAAACTGGCGCTCACTCTCTTAGCCGCATTAGTGCTATCGGCCTGCTCTAGCTCAGAAATCACTAACAGCGGACGATATGAACTCAGCAACGATACAGCACCAAGCAACGCACCAGATGTATCGAAAGTAGAGGACGCTCATCCGAAATATGAAGCCTATACCAGAGGTGGTAACAAGAAAAACTACACTGTGCTTGGAAAAACTTACCAGGTATTAGACTCAGGGAAAAACTTTCAACAAACTGGTCAGGCATCTTGGTACGGCTCAAAATTTCATGGTCACCTGACATCCAATGGTGAAACCTATGATATGTATTCCATGTCAGCAGCGCACAAAACATTACCTTTGCCAAGCTATGTTAGAGTCACTAATATTAATAACAATAAACAGGTAATTGTTAGGGTTAATGACAGAGGTCCTTTTCACGAGAATCGAATCATAGATCTTTCCTATGCTGCTGCACATAGGCTAGATATGCTTAAATCTGGAACCGCTGATGTCAAAATTGACGTGATTTACATTCAAAGCCCTGAATCGATCGCCTTAGCCGAGCTAAAAGAGACTAAGCTTCACTATATACAGGTACTGGCATCCACAGATAAAGCAAAGCTCAATGTGATTTCAAGAGAGTTAGAAGACCAATACCAATTTAAAACAAGAATTGTATCTGGCAATAATCTGTATAAGTTACAATTAGGCCCCATAGGACAACCGAGAATAGCGACTCAATTAAATAATGAATTGAAGAACAATGGCTATCCCCAGAGTTATCTAGTAATACAGCAGTAAATACATACCTGTTCCACTTCAAAGTGCAAATTTAGAGCCGACTGAGCGAGTTCAATTCAGGGTGGGTTTAAAAGTGGTTTATACTGCGATTTATAAAATATTAATGAACCTTAACTAAATTATAGAGCAGACTAGTGATATAATATACTCGTTCGACTTCAAAATGCAGGTTTCAGAGCATCTTGAGGTAGAACGGAGATAGACCTAATTTCGCTTTCCGATTTTAATCAAATAAGACGTACATTGTTAATATGAAATTTTTAAATAATTCTTTAAAAACGCTTATTCTTGCGCCTTTGTTCGCATGTTCATTCACTTTTGCCGCACCGATTATTACACCTAATGCGCCAACTGTAGCGGCAAAATCCTATGTCTTAATGGATTACAACACCGGACAGATCATTACCGAAAAAAATGCTCACCAAAGCTTAAATCCAGCAAGTCTAACTAAAATGATGACCAGTTATGTCATAGGCCAAGAAATCAAAATAGGTAATATCTCGCCTACAGATGAAGTCACAATCAGTGAAAAAGCGTGGTCTAAAAACTTTCCTGACTCATCAAAAATGTTTATTGAGGTCGGAAAGCAAGTCACCGTCGACGACTTAAACCACGGTATTATTATTCAGTCAGGTAACGACGCTTGCGTCGCCATGGCAGAGCACATTGCTGGAACAGAAGATGGCTTTGTCGATATGATGAATTCCTGGGCAGTACAGCTGGGGATGAATAATACTATTTTTGAGAATTCTCACGGCCTTGATGCTGAAAATCATAAGTCTACCGCCTACGACATGGCTCTCTTAGGCGCCGCTCTTATCCGTGATGTACCAAACGAATACGCTGTATATAAACAAAAATCATTTACTTATAATGGTATAAAGCAGTATAACCGCAACGGTCTCTTATGGGACAAGAGCATGAATGTCGATGGTATAAAAACAGGGCACACATCAGGAGCTGGATATAACTTAGTCACATCGGCAACAAAAGACGGCATGCGTTTAGTTTCTGTGGTCATGGGCACTAGGAGTGAAAGTGCACGTAAAGCAGAAAGCAAAAAAATTCTAAGCTATGGTTTTCGTTTCTTCGAAACCATTACGCCATACAAAACGGGTGACAGCTTTATTTCACAAAAAGTTTGGTTCGGTGACAAAGAATCTGTCGACTTAGGAGTCATAACCGATACCCCTATCACTATCCGTCGAGGTCAGGCTAGAAATCTACAAGCCAACTTTGAACTCACTAAAGAGTTAACAGCCCCATTAGCAAAAGGCGAAACCGTAGGTCGTATCTACTTCCAGCTAGATGGTAAAGATATCGCTCAGTTCCCGCTAGTCACCTTGGAAGAGCTCAATGAGGGAAGCTGGTTTAGCCAACTTATGGATTATTTTATGCGAATGTTTGCAGGCTGGTTTAGCTAACATACTGCGATTAAGACAAGAAGCCATCTACGGGTGGCTTCTTTGTTTCAGGCCTCCCTTGAAAAACATATAATGAGCTCCATATAGGGCCTATTACACTGGCAAGAGATTATAGAAATGTTAGATACAAAATTTGATGAATTGATGGATTTTCCAGCCTCATTCCCATTTAAAGTCGTGGGCGATGCCAGTGATACTTTAGCGGATAGAGTTGTTGCCGTTGTTCAACAACACGTTCCTGACGATTATACGCCAAGCACAAAGGTGTCCAGTAAAGGAACTTACAACTCAATCACCATTAGAGTTACTGTTCAAAATAAAGCCCAAGTAGAGACTCTCTACACAGAACTTGCCGCCATCGAAGGTGTCAAGCACGTCTTATAATCACTGTATTTGATTCTTCACATGATTAGCGAGTGACACTTAAAAAACAAACAAATTGAAGTGACATAGTGAATTTGGACACTTATGTAAGGGGTATAATGCCCTCAATAATTTAAGGTGCAGACATGAAGATTAATACTAAGCCAACATACAACGCAGAATTTAGACTAGAGGCATCTCAGTTAGTGCTAGATCAAGGTTACACGATTCGAGAAACTCACGAAGCTGACTCTTCTACACAAATATTATAAATTGAATTTTTTGATAAAAACATAATAAAATCAAGTAATTTCAAATGCTTAAATTAATATCTTGTCAATACTCAACCCAGAAAAATGGTCATGCGAGCACTTTCAGCATGCTCAATTAGGTGATGCTCGTAGAATCGAACGCTTAGGCCAGTAGCAGCGGTAAGTCTATCACGAATGCATGCCATGGAAATGAAGCAGAACTAGAAGGCTCCTACAGATTGATCCGTAATAATAAAATTTCACCAGAGATGATCCGAGCGGCAGGATCCGTGCATACAGCCTCTTTAGTAGAGGATGTGCCTGAAATATTTGCGCTAGAAGATACCACCTCGTTAAGTTATAAACATCAGGTGGCGGAAAACTGGGGAAGTTGGGAAAAACGACCGATAAAGCCCGTGGTTGTTGGGTGAACTCCACTCCACCTTATTACTCGATAGCAAAACGACCCGAACTTTAGGGTTAATCCACCAAGATTGGTGGTGTCGCCCTAACGATATTAGTGATACAGATGAAAAATAGAGTGGCAAATGGTCTGATGCATCCTATTTCTGTCGTCAGCGCTTAGGCCAAATCCCAAATGAATCAGAGCGAAGGTACAGGTTTAGCTACAAAACGGTAGCCAATATTACTTGATCACTTCATAATATGGAGTTAGGTTTTAAAAGTTTTATCAACAATAAGGAGAGTCTCAAATGGATTATTTTATAGGTGCGTTGAAAAAATATGCTGATTTCAGCGGTCGAGCACGAAGAAAAGAATATTGGATGTTTGTACTGATTTATATGGTTATCAATGTTGTTTTAACTGTATTGGATATATATATGCTATCAGCGATAGTAAGCCTTGCGCTCCTAGTTCCAAGTTTGAGTATTAGCGCTAGAAGATTGCATGATACAGGTCGTTCTGGTTGGTGGCAGCTTATTTATTTACTCCCACTTATCGGCTTAATCGTCATGATTGTCTTCTTAGTTCAAGATAGCCATGATGACAATGACTATGGTGTTAATCCAAAATCTGGTGTGCCGGCATAGGACCATACAAGCAATTCAAAAGGGCTAAATAGAGCGGGCCGTTTGTTCCGCTCAAGTTTAACCAACTATAATTTTCCGCTTATTGCGACGTTAGGTTTTTATCAATTATGGCATTTGAACGGATTCAGGAGCAAACTCATACAATCGCAGATACAACCGTGTTTGTTTCTTATGATCGCTTTACTACGCGTTTTGAAATTAAAAATTGAATCTGCCCTCTTTAATTTTACTTCCTATTTTAAAAAACGAAAATACTTATAAATAATCAACAGTTTATTTTAAAGATATTCTGGTTGGTTTTGTGGCGGTCTCAGTTGGTAAATGTTGACGGTGTTGCTGTTAAGGAATTACTTTATCGCCGCCGTAGGAAATCTATCGGTCTGCTTATTTATTTTGCACTGATCAGTAGCGTTAAAAATAGGTATTGGCTTGGTGGCTTAAAAACCAGGGTGAGTTCGTGAACGTTTATTGAACGATATTAGCTAAATTATACGGTTGGATTTACCTGTGACTATATACGCTCTTTTTGAGTGAATAAACATGACATTGATGCATTTTGAATATTTTTCGATCTTATAGACCTACGCCAATCAGCTAAAATTAGTTATTAATTTATTCGATGTCCTATTTCTAACTATTTGTGCAACGATTGCAGGTGCTAAGGTTAGGAAGGCATAGAAGACTTTGGTGAGTCCCATATTAACTGGTTTAATCTGAGTGGGTTAAATCTTAGTACTCAAGTTCGATAGCCAGAACGTTCCAGCTTTGCACGGCTAGCGCATTTTAATCCCAGATTATAACAGGGTTGAGCGATATTCATCGTCCAACCCAGCCATCTTCTTTTTAGCCGCTATACTCGCACGTTCTGTCTGGTCTTGCTTGAACAAGGTCATTGCTATTTTTTTCATCACATTAAAAGCAAGCGGACCTCGGCCTTTACGGATCCGTGATTCATCTTATCTGAAGGTCATATCTAACATCCAATGCATACTTTCTACTTGCCAGTGATTTCGCACAGAAGATAACGCCTGCTCTGCATTTAACTCTAATGAGTTAATGTACCAACGTGTTTCAGTGGTCTCTTTACATGTCGATTTTCATGTACGTCGGCTGTCTCTTTGATAATTCTTTCTAGGCCAATCCACTGATATTTCTTATTTAACCAGTGTTTATTAACAAGCACTTGCTGACAATGTCTTGTTTCAATTCGCCCGTGGCCGCTGTCTATTGTCGTATGTTCATCAACATTATCTGCTGTAAAACCTTCACGCTGTCACTTGTGCCACCAAGCTTCTAATTCACCCTGTAAACCAGAATAACATCACCAAAAAAGAGTATTTGGTGATGTTATCGCTACTTGAGCATAAAGTTCAATTTATAATGATCTTGCCGTGTCCAGCTTTGTTAGTTGCAGCAGCGTTCTTTGTAAAGAACCTATGGTCGCTGTATACTATCTTGCCTTTTTCTTAACTCTGGCGGTGGATTTATAGCGAGTGGTACCATCTGCTCTTATTCTCGGTTCAACTCTGTAAAAAGCCATTTTAGGTATCCGTCCTATTTCTATGGGTGCCTTGCAGGGTACCTGATAACAGAAAAACACATAAAAACGTATAGAAATAACTCAAAATATGAAATCTCAAAAAGTGACAGAAACTGTCAAACACCTTGCCTGTAAGGGGCCTGCAGTGAAAGCAATCAACCGCACCTTCTCAATTGCGCCGATGCTAGATTGGACTGATCGCCACTATCGTTACCTAGTTCGTATAATGTCTGCCGAACTATTGCTGTACACTGAAATGGTGACAACAGGGGCGATTATTCATGGTAAAGGGGATTATCTAGCCTATAACAGTGAAGAAAATCCATTGGCATTGCAGTTAGGAGGCTCAAATCCACAGGATTTGGCCATTTGCGCTAAGCTGGCGGCTGAACGTGGTTATGATGAGATCAATTTGAATGTGGGTTGTCCTTCGGATAGGGTTCAGAGTGGCCGTTTTGGGGCTTGTCTCATGGCAGAGCCTAAACTTGTCGCCGAGTGTGTCACCGCTATGAAGCAGGTTATGGATATTCCTGTGACCGTTAAAACTCGTATTGGAATCGATGATCAGGACAGTTACGAATTTTTAACTGAGTTTGTTGACATTGTCAGTGATGTGGGCTGTGAATCATTTATTGTACATGCCAGAAAGGCATGGCTACAGGGGCTGAGCCCTAAACAGAATCGAGAGATCCCTCCCTTGGATTACCTGCGAGTGTACCAGCTTAAGAAGGATTATCCGTATCTTAATATTTCCATAAATGGTGGTGTTAAAACACTCGATGAGTGTCGGGATCACTTAATTCACCTTGATGGAGTTATGGTGGGGCGCGAAGCCTATCACAATCCCTATATGCTAGCTGAGGTTGATCAACGGCTCTATGGAATCAACGCTCCTATATTGAGCCGAGATGATGTATTAGAGAAATTTATTCCTTATATAGAGAAACACCTGCAGGCTGGGGGCCGCTTAAACCATATAAGTCGTCATATGACTGGAATGTTCCAGGGAGAGCCAGGTTCACGTTCATGGAGACGATATCTTAGTGAAAATGCTCACAAGTCTGGTGCTGGAATTGAAGTCATTGAGAAAGCAAGAGACAAAATGGTTTTATAGCATGAATCCTCAATAAAAAACCGCCTGATGGCGGTTTTTTATTGTCCAATGTAGGGCATATTTATTACATTTTTTTTAGTTTGGCTATTTTCACTAGCTCATGGTGAAAATGACTAATATCTTATTCTGCTTTCTATCTTCTCTTTGCTACTTTTAATTTATAGTAATCTATCTTGTTGTTATAGAATGATTTATATGTTTATTTATCAAGCTGGCATGTTAATCGCATTATCTTAAAGTGTAGATTACTTCAGTCGCAAGACAAAAATGAAAAGGAAGACATCATGCTTAGTTTAATGGTTAACAAAATTGCAAAGGTATCTTTAGTCGTTACGATAATGATGGGAGTAAGTATTGGGGTACATGCTGAAACACTTACCCTTGCAAGTTTGACCAAAAATATTGAACAGAACATTAGTGCCCAAATGCAAGAGATGATGCAAGTGACTCAACGAGAGATTAGCCTTTCACTACAAACTCAACTTTTAGAAACCATGTTTGAACTAAAAGATAGTAAAAAGATAGGTCAGCTTGCTAAAAAACAATCAGAGACAGTGATCACTAGCGAGATGGTTAAGGAGTAACTATGTGGTTTGCATCGGATATTGCTGTTCTATTATTTATGCCAGTTGTCAGTTTTGCTCTTTGTGGCATATTAGTTTGTTGTTTTCATGGGAACAAAATTCAAGACTAGTGCTTGCCTTACAAGTGGATTTAAACGGAGGGGAACATGAGTGTTTTCAATTCAACTGATAAATATATGCGTATGAAGCAACCGGCTAGCTTGATATGTGGCATTGCTGCCATGATGGCCGATAAGTTTAATTGGTCTTGCTTGTGGACTCGAGTGGTGTGGGCGGTGGCAATTTTACTGAACCCAACGATAGGACTTTTGATCTATTTTGTACTCGCTTTAGTGTTGCCTAAATGGCAAGTTAATTCTTGAAATGAAAGTTCCATTTAAATAAGAGTCATGTGAGTAAAGCAAGGCAGTAGAGTCCTTTTCATTGAACTCGCTGGCTAAGTTATTAGCTATACTCGTGCTACCTAAAAATGCATGATTTCAGTGGGAATTGAAAGTGATCTAGCGTACAAATTCATTGCTCGAGGCTGAACCTAAGCACCTACATCCATGTAGGCGAGGCTTTGTATTCCTTATAACAGACAGGGCAAGGTCCAGTAACGCAGTATCAATCACTTTTAACCCTACATTATGGGAGCGTTTGAGCAAATCCACTTCTGTGTTGTACTCTTTTGAAAGAAGTAGCTTATAAGATAACCACTATTATATTCAACAATACGCCTTGAATTGGACTTGTTCAGTCTGCTCTGAAACCTGCACTTTGAAGTGTAACGGCTATAGACCTTTTTAATTAAGATGCAGAGCCCGTAAGGACTCTGAATTTATCCGTTAGATAGGGTTTATTGCATTAGCCTATTATTTTTTAAGGAATGCTTCGAAGCGAGTCTTAGCTTCATCACTTTTTAATCTTACTGCAAACTGCCTGAGTTCATCTTCCATCTGTTGACGAATCTGCTCTTTATTTGAGCGAATCAATGCACGAGATGCCTGAAGTGCCAGTGGTGGTTGCTTAGCCAACTTGACTGCTTGGGTTAAAGCAAAGTCAAAAATGGTTTCTGAGGGAATAATATCATTGATAATATTGAGTGTTTTAGCGGTTTGAGCATCGAAACTCTCACCGAGTAACAATAATTCGGATGCTTTTTGTAGTCCAACGAGTTGGGGAAGTAGCAGACTCACTCCAGCTTCAGGCACTAACGCTAAGTTAACAAAAGGTAACTGAAACTTTGCGGTGTTATCAGCATAAACCAGATCACAATGTAGTAGCATAGTGGTACCTATACCTACAGCAGCCCCAGTGACTGCTGCTACGAGTGGCTTTTTGAGATCTAATAGATGAAAGAGAAAATTAAAGGTTGGGTGTTCACTATCTAAGTGTCTATTTTTCAAAAAGTCTGCTACATCATTGCCCGAGGTAAAGCAGTCTTGTTGACCTTTAATTAAAAAGCACTGAATTGCGTTGTCGGACTCACCTTGGATAAGGTACTCTGTGAGTTTAGTATACATCTCAAGGCTGAGAGCATTACGCTTTTCAGGGCGATTCATGGTGATAATTCTGACGCCTTGTTTATCTTTAATCTGAATTGTACTCATTGCGTTTTTCCTTTAAAGACGAATGGGGTTAAATGGAGTTTAAAACATTGAAACAAATATTCAAACACATGTTTAACTTTGTCTTGTTGTGGGGAGTATCTTGCTCTGCCATGGCCAATGTTATTTTTGTCGATGGTCAAGTGAGAGCTATGCCACCTAGCGTGCCAAACAGTGCGGCGTATTTAACCCTGGAAAATCATGGTTCTTCGATCAAGCTAGTTGCTGTTGAGGCCAGCTTTGTCAAAGAAGCTCAGTTACATACCGTTTTCGAAGAGGGCGGTATGGTCAAGATGCGTCAGGTAGAAAGCTTCACTATCCCACAGCATGGCCGCCTAGTTTTGAGCGAATCGGGGAAGCACATTATGTTGCTTGGTTTGAAACAGCCATTAATACCGGGAGAGTCGGTTACTTTAACCCTTAAATTTGATGATGGCTCAGAGCTTCCTGTGAGCTTGATGGTGAGTAAGCAGGCAATGACTAAGTCGAAAAGTCATCATCACCATCATCATTAATTTAGTGTGGAATTCATCGGAGTGTATTAGATGCAAATAACATGGAAAAAATGTACAGGTATCGCGGTTATTATTTTATTGATTGGCTACTCAGTTAGTGTTTGGTGGAGTATAGAGCCAGATGTGATTCTACCGCAGCATTTCAAAGTGGGACAAGGGTCTAAAGTCGTGGGCTATGCTACGACCACGTCACTCATATTGACCATGGAGACCTTGCTTAACAAGAGAGGTGGTTGGTTATCTAATGATGTGACTCCTCCTTCAATTTTCATGGATAATATGCCAGCTTTTGAATTTGGAGCTTTGGAACAGGCGCGGGATCTCGCATTAATAATGCGCAAAGAATTCAGTCGTTCTCAATCTCAATCCATGGCTGATAAAGATTTACTAGCTGCTCAATCTAAGCTTAATATTGAGCACACCAGCTGGTTAATGCCTAGTGCAGAGGGTGAATATTCAGATGCCATCAAGTTACTGAAACTTTATCGTGCCAAAATATCAGATACCAATAACCAAGAAGCACAATTTTATGCCCGAGCAGATAATCTCAATGAGTGGCTCAAAGAGGTGCAGAAACGTTTAGGCAGCATGTCTCAGCGTCTTTCTGCCAGTGTAGGGCAAGATAGGTTGAACACAGATTTAGCTGGCGATAGTGAGGCTTCTCAATCTACACCTAATAAGGCCAGTCAACAGATTAAGACGAGTTGGTGGAAGATAGACGATGTGTTTTATGAAACTCGAGGTGCTACTTGGGCATTATTAAACTTTATGAAGGCTATTGAAGTTGATTTTGCCGGTGTATTGCGTAAAAAGAATGCTGAAGTGAGTTTGCAGCAGATCATTCGTGAATTGGAAGAGACGCAACATGCTATTTGGAGCCCGATAATCTTAAATGGTTCAGGTTTTGGCGTAGTCGCCAATCACTCATTGGTGATGGCGAATTATATTTCCCGCGCAAATGCTGCGGTGATTGATCTAACAAATTTATTGACTAAAGGTTAACTAGATAATGAAAAAGACATTACTTGCATGCGCGCTGTTAGCGAGCTTAGTAGGCACATCTACACAGGCAGCAACGCTGATAGGCTTTAAGCTCGGTGGCGATTATTGGGAAGCCGATACCAGTGGGACTTTTGCTGAGAATGATCAACCACAGCAAGGCTTTAACTATAGTTCATCTGGTCAAGGCAGCTTATGGTTTGCCATAGAGCTTGGTATTCCATTCATACCCAATGTTAAAATTAGAGAAAATCGTCTTGATTCAAATGGTAATGCGACTCTCTCAGGTAATTCATCAATGAACTTTGCAGGAACTGAGTTTAGCAGTAATATCTTGACTTATACCGATTTGGATAACACTGATTTTATATTTTATTACGAGTTGTTAGACAACGATATGGTTGCATTAGATCTTGGTGCGGCATATAAGAAGATGAATGGTTCGTATACCGTAAGCCAGATATTCGATGATGGCACGACAGGTTATAATTCGGAAATAGATATAGATGCAGGTATTGTGATGGCTTATGCTGATGCAGAAGTTGGAATTCCGGGCCTAGGTTTATATGGCTTCGCTGACGTGATGATAGGTATCGATGAGAGTAGTGTTTATGATTACTCAGTTGGTCTAGGCTGGCAGTTTGATGGTAACGTTTTGGATACTAAAGTCCGTGTGGGTTATCGTGATTTTAATTTCGATGTTAATGACTTTGATGGCGTGACGGCTAACACTCAGTTTAAAGGTTACTTCGCTGGTGTCGAACTCGTTTTCTAAATTTAGCGCTTCAAGATCGATAAAAAACCGCCAATGATGAACGTGGCGGTTTCTATTTTAGTTATCTAAAGCTAAGTTCTATATCAAATAACTGATTACTGGGTGGTAGTTTGTGCTGTCAACCCATGATTGATGGCAATGACATCATCTTCATTCAAGGTTCCAGCTGCTTGTTTAAGAGCCAAGATCGAGTTGATATAACCATAACGGGCATCGGATAGCTGTCGTTTAGAGTCATACAGATCACGTGTACGATTAAGGACATCGACGATGGTACGAGTTCCTACTTCAAAACCTGCCTGAGTCGCTTTTAGGGCACTCTCTGATGAGATAACAGATTGTTCATAGGCATGAATTGAGCTTATGGAAGCACCTACATTGTTGAAATTATTTCGAATATCCTTAACTACCTTGCGGTAAGTCTGTTCCATCTTCTCGCTGGCTTCTACGTATTGATATTGGGCCTGAGTGACCTGAGAACTGACTTTGAACCCCTCAAAAATAGGGACGCTTAAAGTCAGGCCAATGCTGCTGTTGTCATAATCATAAGCATCATTAGTATTATTCTCTTGCTGAATATTGGTAGTGTAACTTGCATCTAGACTCAGACTTGGCATATGACCTGCTTTATAGAGGCTGATGGTCTCTTTGGCGATATCTTTACCTATACGCATAGTCAGTAGGTCGACACTGTTGGTTTCGGCTATTTTTAACCAATCATTGGATAAAGCTGGGGACGGTGTGACTGCGCTGAAACGCTCGGTATCTAAGACATTGATAGTTTTATGATCTATCCCTGTTATCTCACGTAGAGCCTCATAACTATTGATCAGTTGATTCTCTGCTAAAATTTCCTGAGCTCGAGCCAAATCATATTGTGCCTGGGCTTCGTGAACGTCTGTGATCGCAGTTAAACCAACGGCGAAGCGTTGTTTGGTCTGCTCGAGTTGACGTTCAATTGCGTGTTTTTCTGAGCCTTGAAACTCAAAGGTATCTTTAGCGGATAGGACTGCAAAATAGGCACTGGTTACGCGAATAATCAGAGTTTGTAGCGACGAAGCGTAGGCTGCATCGGCTTGAGAAGCTGCTAATTCGGCCAAACTTAATCCAACCCAAGCACTGTGGTCATAGATTACCTGATTCAAGGATAGGCCGGCGCTTAGGCCATTTGAATCAGTGTCAGCTATTGGTGACTCATAATTAACCCAGCTTTTTCCATAGCCAACGCTTGCACTGATCGTTGGCAGTAGGGATGCGCGATGTTCTTCAATCTGTTCATACAGAGCATCACGTTGGGCTTGAGCTTGCAGGGCGATAGGGTCACTGGTCAGCGCTTGTTGATATATCTGTAGTAAATCGTCGGCCTGTACAGCAGAAGTGCTGAATGCCAGTGTGAGTGCTGCACATATTGTTCGGATCTTGAATTTCATTGGTTGTCCTTTTTTATACAAAACCCTCCTGTGGAGGAGCTTTAAATTTTATGTAGAGCTAAGTGAAACCAAGCATACTAATAGCGAGGCGGTTTGCGTTTCCCGACGCTTCCCGATATATCAAAACGTAATGGCCTGAGTCTACTAGCTAATTACTGATAGCTATTTAAGGGACCAATTTTAAGAAATTATCTGTTTTGAAGTCAACTTAGAAGTGTAACAGGTTTTATTTTTTATTATGCTAGTTCTGTTTAAATACAATTCATGCGAGTTTAGCGTGATTTTTGTACGTTTAAGTGTTATTTGTTGCCAGAGTGTTTCGAGTGAGGGTAAAATGAAGCAAAAATTCGATCAACAAGATGTAGTACTGTTAGGCAAAGAGACTGTGTTTAAGGGGTTTTTCTCCTTAGATGTTTACCGGTTCAAGCATAAGTTATTTAATGGTGGCTGGAGTGATGAAGTTAAGAGAGAAGTCTTTGAACGCGGTGATGCGGTTGTTGTTTTGCCCTATGACCCACTGACGGATGAGGTGGTATTAATCGAACAAATTCGTATTCCTGTATTGGGAAAAACCAAGAGCCCTTGGGTGCTCGAATTAGTGGCGGGCATGATAGAAGCGGGAGAAACTTCTGAGGGTGTCGCACGCAGGGAACTGTTCGAAGAGGCGGGAGTGGAGGCTAAACAGATGTCGAAAATTTCTACTTATTTCGCTAGCCCAGGGGGGACCAGTGAGCAATTTGAATTTTTCTGGGCTGAAGTCGATGCGAGTCAGGCACATGGGGTGCATGGGCTAGATTATGAAAATGAAGATATTCAGGTTCATGTATTCAGTAGAGAGCAAGCTTTTAGATTAGTAAAGGATGGTACAATTAACAATGCATCTACAGTTATTGGTTTGCAGTGGTTAGAGTTGAACTATCAGCAAATTTTAAAAATTAGAACCATCTAGAGCCTAAGCCTAGGACTTAGACTCAACTTAAGGAATCGTGAGTTAAGTGAGTAGTGCAAATAGATTAAATTCAAAGAGGTATCAACCAAATATTAATCGGTTTCTTACACTGTGTGGGCGTAATTATTTCCATATTCTGCGGTGGTTACCTGATGGTGCTGAGCAAGGGATAAGTTGGCAAATTGGAGGTGATTATGGGCTGTTAGATGTTCATTTACTCGAGAATACTCGCTATACCCAATTAATTGAAATCTCAAGAAGTGTAGGTAAAACAGATTTTGTCGATACGCCTAAAATTTCGGTGCGAGTGTATCACGATGCTAAATTGGCAGAAGTGTTAACCAGTCGACAGATTTATCAGCTGAGTCCAGTATATGATTATCCAAATTTACGTATGCATCATCGTGACGAAAAGTATCGAGTGAATGCTTTTTTGGAAGAGTTATTAAGGATTAATAACCACACGAATATTGTTTGTTTGGTAAAATCATAGGGTTGATTTATAGTGTTAAAAGAAGCTATCTCTTATTGTCTTAGAGAGCAGTCAAGTGTGAGAATTGTACAAGTGACTGACCCTCACCTGTTTGCCGATCCAAACTCTCAACTCTTAGGTGTTAATACCGCTAGGAGCTTGGAGGATGTGCTTAATACCATCAATGCAGTGGATTATCCAGCAGATCTTATGTTGGCTACTGGAGATATCAGTCAAGATTACTCTGGGGAGTCATATCAAAACTTTGTGCGAGCGATAACTCCCCTTGATCTCCCTTGTCATTATCTGCCCGGAAATCATGATGATCCTCGGCTTATGAATCTTCATATGCAGGGAGCAAAGATATTTGGTCAGCGTCGAATCTTAGCGGGGAATTGGCAAATCATCATGCTGGACTCTACGGTGAGGGGGAAGCCTGGCGGGCACATGTCTGACAGTGAAATAGATATCATCAAGAGCGCTGTGGCCGATCAACCCGAACGTCATACCTTGTTAGTGATGCATCACAACCCCGTTTTAGTCAAGTGTCGCTGGTTAGATCAACATTGGATGGATAATGGTAGTGATTTTATTGATGTAGTGGCTCAGATCCCACAAGTCAAAGGCTTGTTATGGGGTCATGTACATCAAGAGTTGCATCAAGAGTATCAAGGTCAACATGGTATTATTCATTTGATGTCAACACCTTCAACTTGTATTCAGTTTAAGCCCCTCTCTTCTTATTTTGCGCTTGATGCACAACAACCCGGGTATCGGCTGCTGGAGCTGAAAGCCGATGGCTGCATAATCACCAACGTATATCGTGTTCCCGGTGATAAGTTCTCCCCCGATAGAGATGCCTACGGCTATTAAAGCTGAATTTTTAGCTTGTTCATAAGCCGAAGATAAAACACTAATAGTGTTATTATTGTAAAATAATAGCTGCTTAATCCTACCTTTAGAAGTCTAATGACTTGGTAGAAGCGTAAGCAAGTGTTAGCATTTATTGAGCATGTATGACATTATTATCTCACACTCTGGAGTAATTATTAGATGATGGAACAATCTGTGTATGAGGAAATATGCTGCTTTATATTCATGGGTTCAATAGTTCACCGTTATCAGATAAAGGGCTGATAACCGCGCAATTTTTCGCTGAACACTATCCTGATCTTAACTTCCACCAGCCTCAACTCCCCTCTTTTCCCCAAAAGGCAATGGAATTATTGTCGGGAGTTGTCGAATCTGCACTCGAGGATGGGGAGAGACTCAGTTACATTGGATCATCGCTTGGCGGTTATTTTGCGAGTTATTTAGCCGAAAAGTATGGTGGGCGAGCGGTATTGGTTAATCCAGCAGTCACTCCTTTTGAGCTATTTGATGACTTTATTGGCCAACAGTATAACCCCTATATAGATGAGTATTATCAAATTTTAACTGAACATAAAAACCAGATCGCCATTTATAATACTGAAGTTATTCTTAATCCCGATCGATTTTTAGTACTATTGCAGTCGGGCGATGAAGTTTTGGACTATCGACAAGCAGTACAGAAATATTACTGTTGTCAACTTTTGATTCAAGCTGGTGGCGATCATAGCTTTGTGGGTTATAAACAGAAAATGCACTCTATCAGTCAGTTTCTGTTTTCTTGACAAGTAACCATATCGGGCCGCAACATGGCCTTAATAACTATAAATTGTGTGTGTAATGACAAATCAATATACCTCTAATTCCATCGAAGTCCTCAATGGGCTAGATCCCGTTAAACGCCGTCCAGGTATGTATACCGACACCACTCGTCCAAATCACTTGGGACAAGAGGTTATCGATAATAGTGTCGATGAAGCATTGGCGGGACATGCAACTAAGATTGAAATAACCTTACATAAGGATAACTCGTTAGAGGTTATCGATGATGGTAGGGGTATGCCGGTAGATATTCATCCTGAAGAGGGAATATCTGGAGTAGAACTTATTCTTACTAAGTTACATGCAGGTGGCAAGTTCTCCAATGATCACTATCAATTTTCAGGAGGTCTTCACGGGGTTGGTATCTCTGTTGTGAATGCGCTCTCGAGTCGCGTAGAGGTTACCGTGCGGCGTAGTGGTATTGTCTATGATATAGCCTTTGAACATGGCGATATGGTTGAAGAACTGCAAGAGACAGGTACTTGTGGCCGCAAAAATACAGGTACCAGAGTGCATTTCTGGCCAATACCTCGTTATTTCGATTCAGCCAATTTTTCCGTACCTAAGCTGACTTATTTATTGAAGGCTAAGGCGGTTCTCTGCCCCGGTCTTAAGATTAAATTCACAAACAAACAAACAGATGAAGTTCAAGAGTGGTTATATGAGAGTGGGTTAACTGAATACCTACAATCTTCGATTAAAGATGCGCTTATGCTGCCTAAAGAGCCATTTATTGGTAGCTTACAAAGTAAAAGTGAGGCGATAGATTGGGCCATTACCTGGTTACCAGAAGGGGGAGAGTATCTTAACGAAAGTTATGTGAATCTTATTCCGACTCCCTTAGGCGGCACTCATGTGAATGGCTTCCGCCAAGGTTTACTCGAGTCTATGCGTGAATTTTGTGAGTTTCGAAATCTGATGCCCAGAGGTGTTAAGTTAACCCCAGAAGATATCTGGGATCGCTGCAGTTTTATCTTGTCGATTAAGTTACAGGATCCGCAATTTTCTGGCCAGACCAAGGAGAAACTCTCCAGTCGTCAGAGTGCAGCGTTCGTTTCCGGTATTGTCAGAGACTCATTCAGCCTCTGGCTTAATACAAATACCGAACAGGCATTAGCGCTGGCAGAGATGTGTATCGATAATGCCCATAAACGCTTAAAATCAGCTAAAAAAGTTGCCCGTAAAAAGGTGACTTCTGGTCCGGCACTTCCTGGTAAATTGACCGATTGTAGTGGTCAAGACCCTATGCGTGGAGAGCTGTTTCTGGTGGAGGGTGACTCGGCGGGAGGCAGTGCTAAACAGGCTCGCGATCGAGAATTTCAAGCTATTATGCCCCTGCGTGGTAAAATTCTTAATACTTGGGAGGTGGATGCCAGTCAGGTATTAGCGTCTCAGGAAGTCCACAATATCTCGGTTGCGATAGGGTGTGACCCTGATTGCAGTGATATTTCTGAACTTAGGTATGGAAAGATTTGTATCTTAGCCGATGCGGATTCCGATGGATTGCATATCGCAACCTTGTTATGTGCTCTGTTTATGAAACACTACAAGATCTTGGTTGAAAAGGGACATATTTATGTGGCGATGCCTCCTCTATTTCGTATTGATGTAGGGAAAGAGATTTTTTATGCGTTAGATGAAGCGGAAAAACAGGGAATACTGGATCGTATTGCCGCCGATAAAAAGAAAGGTAAGGTTATGGTCACCCGATTTAAGGGGTTGGGTGAGATGAATCCACCTCAGTTACGAGAAACGACCATGGACCCTAATACACGTCGTTTGGTGCAATTAACCATAGATGATGTTGAAGATACCATGGCACTGATGGATATGTTATTAGCTAAGAAACGTTCGGGTGATCGTAAGGCATGGTTGGAAACTAAAGGTGATCTTGCCGATTTTTAGTAAATTGTCTTCGATAATTAGAATCATTAGGCTGATTAAAACATAATATTGTTGGAACAGAAAAAATCAACGAAGATGGATCATACTGTTTGTTTGCGTTGCTATTTATACCCGTGCTACTTCAAAGTGCAGGTTTCAGAGCCGACTGAGCGGATCCAATTCAAGGTGTATTATTGAAGTAATGGTGGTCATTATAGCTAAAGGTTTTGGCTTAAGCCTTTATGCCACAGTAGATAAAAAATTATCTACTTCATTGATGTAGCAATCGATTACGTCGCTCAATCATGGTAATGAAGTTTATCTGCGTTACTGGAACAAAAAAATAGAAGCCGTCGTGTCATGATCTGAAAGGTAATATTTACCGCCAGTATGATAGAAACAGAACAAGCTGCTCAAGCACAGGATACCGAAAAATGAGTAATGCGATAGATTTAAGTCTTGATGGTGTAGAGCAGATGTCGATGCGCCGCTTCACGGAAGAAGCTTATCTAAATTATTCCATGTACGTCATCATGGACAGAGCCTTGCCACATATTGGTGATGGGTTGAAACCGGTTCAACGGCGTATTATTTATGCCATGAGTGAGCTTGGATTATCGGCTCAATCTAAGCATAAAAAATCCGCTCGTACTGTGGGTGATGTCTTAGGTAAGTATCATCCTCATGGAGATAGTGCTTGTTATGAGGCTATGGTATTGATGGCGCAACCGTTTTCCTATCGTTATCCCTTGGTCGATGGCCAGGGAAACTGGGGAGCACCGGATGACCCAAAATCATTTGCTGCTATGCGTTATACCGAAGCAAGATTGTCAAAGTTTTCAGAGGTCCTACTCAATGAATTAGGTCAAGGAACCGTCGATTGGGGAGTTAACTTTGATGGCACGATGAAAGAGCCCTTGGTGCTACCGTCTCGTCTGCCTCATATTTTGCTTAATGGTATTACTGGCATTGCTGTGGGTATGGCTACGGATGTACCGCCACATAACACCCGTGAACTGGTGGCTGCTTGTGTCGAGCTGTTAGAAAATCCTAAGGCTGATCTTGACCGCTTGATGGAGTTTGTTCCGGGTCCAGATTATCCCACTGAAGCTGAGATCATTACCTCAAAGTCTGATATTACTAAGATCTATGCGACGGGTAAAGGTTCCATAAAGGCACGGGCAGTTTATAGCGTTGAAAATGGTGAAGTGGTTATTACTGCCTTACCTCATCAGGCTAGCGGCGGAAAAATATTAGAGCAGATTGCTGCTCAGATGCAGGCTAAAAAGTTACCTATGGTGGTCGATCTCAGAGATGAATCTGACCATGAAAATCCGGTACGTATTGTGGTGATGCTACGCTCTAATCGCATCGATTGTGATCAATTGATGGCCCACTTATTTGCGACTACGGATCTCGAGAAAAACTTCCGTGTGAACCTGAATATTCTAGGGCTGAACGGGCGGCCTCAAGTCAAAGGGCTCAAACAAATCTTAACCGAATGGTTGGAGTTTCGTTTAACTACCGTGACTCGGAGAATTCGCCACAAGTTGGATAAGGTTTTAGCTAGACTACATATTTTAGATGCCTTGATGGTTGCTTTTCTCAACATCGATGAGGTGATCGAAATTATTCGTTATCAGGAGCATCCCAAGGCCGAATTGATGTCAAGATTCGAAATCTCTGATATTCAAGCCGATGCTATTTTAGATCTTAAGTTACGCCATCTGGCTAAACTTGAAGAGATTAAAATTAAAACGGAGCAGAGTGAACTTAAATCTGAGCAAGATAAGCTGCAATTACTCTTGAGTTCAGATCGACGCTTGAAGACATTGATTAAGAAAGAACTTAAGCAAGATAGTGAAACCTATGGTGATGAAAGACGTTCTCCTTTGGTGGAGCGTAATGAGTCTAAAGCGTTGACTGAGCAAGAGCTAGTTCCAGTCGAGGCGGTGACAGTTGTTTTGTCTGAGAAAGGTTGGGTTCGATGTGCTAAGGGCCATGATATAGATGGTCATGCACTATCATATAAGTCTGGAGATGGCTTTCTCTGCTCTGCGACTGGTCGAAGTAATCAGTCTTCGGTATTTATAGATTCAACTGGCAGAGCATTTTCCACCGACACTCATACATTACCTTCGGCGAGAAGCCAAGGTGAACCCATCACTACCCGCTTTAACCTATCACCAGGTGAGATGATGGAGCATGTGATTTTAGGGGATGAAGATAAGTTTTACATACTTGCATCTGACGCGGGCTATGGTTTTGTTGGTTCATATAAAGATATGCTATCTAGAAACAAAGCGGGTAAAGCTCTGCTTAGCCTACCGGTTAATGCCAAAGTGATTCGGCCTCAACGGGTGGATAAGTCGAGAGTGGAGTCTATTCTGGCCATCACCAGTGAAGGCAGAATGCTACTCTTCGCCATGGAATCCTTACCTCAACTCTCTAAGGGCAAAGGGAATAAAATTATTGGTATTCCAACCGAAAAATCTAAAAATAGAGAAGAGCTGCTCACTCATCTGCATGTGCTCCCCCAAAATAGCTCAGTGACTCTTTGGGCTGGTAAGCGCAAACTAACCTTAAAACCGAGTGACTTGGAGCATTATCGTGGTGAGAGAGGCAGGAGAGGGGCAAAACTGCCAAGGGGATTACAACGTGTTGATAGCGTAGAGTTAGGTGATATCAACGAATAACGACTTCTTTTATTTGTGTCGCTGTTGCTCCGCAGCTCTAAAATCATTTTTAGCTGAACGAGGCCAACGGTGGTTCACCTCTTTCTATAAAAGTCAGAACTATTACTCATATTTTTTAAAGTGACGGTCGTGGAAAACGTAGAGTTCATCTGCAATATTATGAATATTGAACTCGAGGCTACGAGCGCCTAATTCGACAGCCTTTTATACTCGTTCTACTTCAAAGTACAGGGTTCAGGGCAGACTGAGCGGATCCAATTCAAATGGGTAAAAAAAGCATTAACTTCGAATGAGTCCTTGTGACTCTTTACTTTGGGCATTGTTTATATGCAGTTCAAGTTGTGGATATGCGAGTTCTAATTCGTTTTCTTTTAGCTTTTTATTGATAGCTTTATGCAACTTATGACGAAGAGGCCAGCGGGTATTCATATCCTTGGCATAGGCTCTGACTTCATAATCTTGGGTGTGTTTACCAAATCCCGCAAACCACACTTCAGGTTCTGGGCTTTCTAAAGCATCGTCACACCCTTTAACGGCTTGATAAAGGGCGGCTTCGACTCTGGCGGGGTCAGAATCCCTGGCGACAGAGACATAAACGATAACACGAGTAATTGGATCAGAAAGGGACCAATTGATGAGTTGTTCGGTAATGAATGCCTTATTGGGTATGATGATCTCTTTCCTATCCCAATCAATGATGGTCGTTGCTCTGATCTGAATTTTACTGACGGTTCCTGTAAGATCTCGTATGGTTACAGTGTCACCAATTCTTACCGGTTTTTCGAATAAGATGATCAAGCCTGAGATGAAGTTAGCGAATATCTCTTGTAATCCAAAACCCAGTCCCAGAGAGAGCGCAGCGACCAGCCACTGTAACTTTGACCACTCCATACCTAAAGTTGAAAAACAACTTAAAATACCGAAAAACACCACTAAATATCGACTCACAGTGGTAATGGCAAAGCCAGTTCCCTGACTCAATTCGAGTCGTTGTAATATGGTGAGTTCGAGCAGACCAGGTAGGTTGGTGGCGATCATCAGTGAGAAGCCAACGATGATAAGCCCGAGCAGTAATGACTTCAAGGTGATCGGGATCTGCTGTTCAATACCGCTTACTAGAGAGTGACTATTCCACAGAGTCACACCATCAAGTAATGCAAATAATGCGGTATGTGTCTGGCTCCAAAGGCCGAATAAACTAGCTAAAAAAGCCAGTAACAATAGTGACCGCACCAATCCCAAAGATTGGCTGGAGATGGTTTCCAGATCGACAACGGGTTCCTCATAGGTATCCAGGAGATCAGTATTATTTTGTGGGTCTTCATCACGCTCACGTTGAAGTAAAATTTCTGCGCGTCTGGCTTTGGCACGATCGAAAGCGATACGTCTTCTTTCAATAAGCATCCAACGTTTTATCAGTTGATAAAGCAACATGAAGCTGAGTGAGATCAGTAGTGAAAGTTGAAGCTGTAATAAAACTTGAAATGCCGTGTAATAATAACCTCTAAAAGCCAAGATGGCGCAGAGTGGCGGAATGAGCAGCAATATTGCCCATAGCAACTTTTGAAGTAATTTTTTATTCTTATCATTTTGTTGCAGATGTTTGTTTTTCTTAGATAAGGATAATATATCTTTATAGAATCCAAATAGAAAAATACTGAAAATAATAAAAGCTCCTCGTCCAATGCTATTTCTCAGTACTGAATTATCGATAAATTCGGTAAACCCCATGACACCAAAGAAAGGTATCGCCATGATGAAGAAAGTTTTGAACCTGAGTTGACCTTGTTTAATTATAGCTTGCTCACCTTTAAAATGACCTATGAGTAAGCCCTGGTTTAGTGTGAGAAGGTAGGTGAAACGGTAGAGCAGATAGAGTAAACCTATGACTAATACTCCCATACCTATTGCTGCTGTAAGGTTCAGACTGCATAAGAGCAAGATGGCTCCAGCGGTGATCACTGGCAGTGGTTTTATTGCGCAGTAGAGAATAGAGTTAATCAGGGCCCTGAAGGTGTAACTGAACAGATCTTGAGTAACATTACCGACAAATGTGATGTCATTGTTCATGGCAGATTTAAACTTAGGTGTTAACAGATCTTGGGTGATTAAGCAGAGTACGAACAAGATTATCCACCAAGACCAGTATTCACTCTGTTCATTAAAGGAAACAGAGACGTCAGACCAAACTGTTTTCCCCATAAGCCACTTTATACTCTGGAAAATATCTGTGACCCATAATTTATCAATAGAGTTAGCGTTAGGAACCCAAAATAGGTGCTCATTGAGAATGCTTTTTAGGGTGATATTCTGTTGGGTTAACTGCTCATATATCACTCTAAGATCGGTCAGTTCACTCAAATAAAGATCTTGGCTCTGTAAGAGTTGCGAGATCAAATCATGTTGCGATGATAGCAGTCTTATTTGAACCTTGGTTAAAGGTTCATTGGTTATAAATTGTTGATTGTTTACCGTTAACTCTTGTTCAAGTTGATATCTTGTTAGTCTTGTCTTGGCTATTTTTTCTTGTAATTTATCCTGATTGGGTGGGGCAGGCAAAGATTGTAGCATCTGTAAGAAACGCTCGCCGAATGCTGAATTTAATTTGATAAGTCCTACTTGTTGTTGGATATTAGTCAGCTGTTTTGCTTGAACTTGAAATAGGTTTTCAGCAACTTCCTGTGCAATAACAGCTTGGTTGGTGTCCTTAGTCAGACTCTTTAGCGTGTTGGCATAAGCTAGATTATTACTTATAAGGCTTTGAGTTAAAATTGATTTATCTAATGGTATCTCAAATTGACTCTTAGCTATGGTGGCATCTGTCTTCTTTTGCCTCTGTTTAGCTGTAGCCTCATTGATCTCTTCGATCAAAGCCTCTTGTTGCGATAGCTGTAGCCTGACTAGTAACATTTGTTGCTGATTGAGGTTGATACGTTTTTGGCTACTTGACTGCTCAGACTCTAATGTTGACAGGGTTTGAATAGAGAGCTGACGCTGTGCCTTAAGTAGCGTACCTTGCTCGTTATCAGAGCTGTTAATTTTATTTTTCTGATGCTGAGTCAGTGATTGTCGAGCAGAAGTAATCGCAGACGGTAGTTGATTATACTGCTTGATTAAGTCGGTCACTTTTGCATTGAGTTTAGCTTCAATCTCTTTGAGTTCTGACAGTCTGAAATAAGCGAGGGAGGCTTGCTGAGTAGTGTCATTAGTCTTGGACCAAGGGAGAGGCAATCTAGCCTCTTCCTGTTGCAGTTCCAGACTGAGTTTATGCCCCTGATAATTATTGATCAAATCATGGTGATTTATTTCTATTAAAGCTTGTTTTTCAATACTGTGCTGAATATGTTCGAGTTGCTGTTCTGCTGTTAAACTGGTTGAAATTTGTTGAGTGAGACCGAGGCGCTTATTGAGCTCGAGTGGCGAATCTGCGACAGCGCTGAGACTGATTAATACAATGATAAGCAGAAAAATAGTACGCATAGTAGGAAGCATATTCGAATGCAAGCTAGAGAAAAGTCAAAGCTATACTATAAATAAAAGTGGCGATATATAATTTATTTTTTTGATTTTTGTGATTTGTATCAAAAAATAGTCATCGTTGAATAACTATTTTTGATGCAGGCTAGGATTTATGCGGTGACTACCCAGTGCTGCAGACTGTTATCTAACGTACTGAGGGAGGGGGGGCAGTTTTGATAAGAGTGCCGTGCCACAATCGCAGCACGACAAGATGTATAGTGAATAAACTCGTTTGTTAATTATCTGAAACCAGATTTTAGCGCTCAATTTTTGCCAAAACCTGTCCCATACGGGTTACAGATTTTGGCTCAACCCCATTGGTAAATTCATCCAGTGCACCTTTAGTAAACAGCATCACAACCGTGCTCCCTAGTTTGAACCTTCCCATTTCGGCACCTTTTTCAAGGGTTAATGCTGTGGGCCCCTCGGTTGGGTAATCCCAAGTAAATACTTTTTTACCTGCCGGCGGTGTTACCGTTCCTGCCCAGATGGTTTCTATGCTTGCGACTATGGTAGCACCAACTAATACCATAGCAATGGGGCCTATCTCGGTCTCAAAGATTGCAACTACACGTTCGTTACGGGCAAATAGACCTGGAACATTTTCTGCCGTTAATGGATTAACGGAAAACAGTTCACCGGGAACATAGGTCATCTTTGACAAGGTCCCTTTTACTGGCATGTGAATTCGATGGTAGTCTTTTGGTGCTAAGTAGATGGTAGCGAAATTGCCATCTTCAAAACCTTTGGCATCGTCGACTTGATCTCCCAGTAATGCAAGTGCTGAATACTCATGTCCCTTGGCTTGAAATATTTGTCCATTTTTAATTGGTCCGCATTGACTTATTGCCCCATCCACCGGATGAACAATATAATCATTATCTTGTGAAATCGGGCGTACACCAGGCTTGAGTGCCCGAGTGAAAAAATCATTAAATGTGTTATAAGCTTCAGGTTCGCTGTGTATGGCTTCACTCATATCTATCTTGTATTGCTTAATAAACCATTTTATTCCAGCGGTGGTTACTGAACCTAATTCAGCGGCTGCTAGTTTACCCACGAGGCGAGAGACTAAATGTTTAGGTATGATATATTGCAATGCAATTTTTATTTTATCCACGTGTAGTTTCCTTCCTAATATTACAATTTACCTTTTATTCATCACTGGCTCTAAAATGTCTGGCATGGCGCATTTCATTTAGGCTGGCGATAATTTTATGATAATTGTTGTATCGATCTGCTGTGATTTTTCCATCATTAAATGCTTCGGTGATGGCGCAGCCTGGATCATTCTTATGCTTACAATCTCGGAATTTGCAAGTGCCTAGATATTCTCGGAACTCGATAAAACACTCTCCGACTCTTTCGGCTGGTAAGTGCCATAATGCAAATTCTCGAACTCCAGGAGAGTCAATCAGGTCGCCTCCGCTAGCAAAGTGTAATAACTTAGCGGTAGTGGTCGTGTGTTGTCCCAAACCTGAGTTTTGAGATACATCACCGATGACTAGCTTGGCATCAGGCATCATAGCGTTAATGATGGATGACTTTCCTACACCGGATTGACCAACAAAAATACTGACTTTTTCATTCAATAAGGCTTTTATGTCATCAACACCTTGGCCGGTGTGACTGCTTATTTGGAAAACTTGATAGCCTATATCTTGATAGCGCTTGAGTGCAGCCTCCACTTGTGGGCGATCCTCATCAGTCAGAAGATCGATCTTATTAAGGACGATTATCGGTGAGATACCAGTGTCTTCTGCGGCGACTAAATAACGGTCGATTATTTGAGTGGTAAAACTTGGGACTATCGAAGAGACAATCAAAATTTGGTCAATATTGGCTGCAATTATTTTGATGCCATCATAGAGATCGGGCCGAGAGAGCAGAGAATAGCGAGGGTGAACAGCTTCAACTACACCGCCAATGCCGGTCGTAATTTCCACAGCCAAACGCACGATCACTTTGTCGCCAGTGACCAAACTTTGAATGTTTCGGCGAATATTGCAGCGCACAACTTGCCCAGACTTGGTTTCAACATCGGCATGCTGTCCAAAACGAGAGATCACCGTGGCGAGTTGTTCTGGCTCAAGTGAACTATCCTGTAATTCAGGGACATTTTTACCTGAATTTTTTCGTTGTAGCCTTTTCTCTTGATTGGCTCGCATTCGGCGTTTTTGACCCTGACTTAGGGGTTTCTTTTTACTCACAGGTTTTTCATCGTAAATAAGGTGATGTTGTATAGTCTAAAAAAGCAGTATGATACACGGTCTTAAACAAAAAAGCCTGAATTTAGGCAAACAGGAAGAATAAGGCATATTTATGGTTGTAGATGCAAACAATCTCATTTGGGTAGATTTAGAGATGACAGGCTTAGATCCTGAGATCGACAGAGTGATCGAAATCGCAACCATAGTGACAGATAAAGAGTTGAATATTCTTGCTCAAGGGCCTGTGATTGCTATTCATCAGTCTGAAGAACAGCTAGCAATAATGGACGACTGGAACCAGAAGCATCATGGTGGATCAGGTTTAATCGAGCGAGTGCGCCGCAGTCAGTATAGTGAAGATGACGCCATAGTCATGACTATAGAGTTTATTTCTCTCTATGTTCCTCAGGGTACATCACCGATGTGTGGTAACAGCATTGGTCAAGATCGACGCTTCATGAACAAGTACATGCCCAAACTGGAAGATTACTTTCACTATCGTAATATAGATGTGAGCACCATCAAGGAACTGACTCGTCGTTGGAAGCCTGAACTTATGGATGGTTTTACTAAGCAAGGAACTCATCAAGCACTCGTCGATATCCAGGAATCTATAGCCGAATTGCAGTATTATCGTGCAAAAGTATTTAAAATTTGACCAAACAGGCATTTTATTTTCAAAAAGGGGTTGCGGCAATATGAAATTCTCATATAATGCGGCCTCAACTTTTACTGGCGAGATTAGTCCGTAAATAGTAGGAATACGACATTAGCTCAGTTGCTAAAGGTGGAAGACGATACCTTTATAGTGATGTTTATAGTTGAAGTTATACGAAAAAAGATTATGCGACATTAGCTCAGTTGGTAGAGCGATACCTTGCCAAGGTATAGGTCATCGGTTCGAACCCGATATGTCGCTCCAAATTTAAAGATTAAGCGACATTAGTTTGGTTTATATATTGAAATAGTTGATTTTTTCAATGTATAGCTAAATTTTGAAAGAATTATCAGTTCGAACCAATTTTTTATGAAAAGAGAAGTTGCTCCAATCTCCATTTTCTATTTCAAGCTTCTTATTACCTAAGTTTCAATCACTTTCTAGCATATCTCGTTACTCAGCAAGTGCTGCCTTACTTTTTCTAGCCATTATCACATGTATACTTATGCTACTTTAAAGTGCAGGTTGCAGAGTAGACAGAGAAAGTTCAATTAAAGGTGAAATAATGGTGGTTCCATTATAAGTTACTCCTTTCAAAAAAGTGCAACACAGAAGTGGATTTGTTCATGCGCTCCCATAGGGTGGGTTTAAAAGTGATTGATACTGCGTTACTGATCTTGCCCTGTTTGTTATAAGGAATAGGCTAGCTGTTGCGCTGCGGTCAAAGCCTCGCCTACATGGATGTAGGTGTTTAGGTTCAGCATGGAGCAATGAACCTGTGCGCTAAACCACTTTTAATTGCCACTGAAATCTGCATCTTGAAGTGAAACGGGTATAGCTTTCATTAATCAGTTATTCTATTTCTATATCATTACATAATGGGCAATGATCTTTAGTTCAATCTAATGTAGACGATTCAAAAGTAATAAACTATGAGCTTGTTCAATTATTATATGGATGTTTACCTTCATAATGGCTTCATCATTAATTACTTTAGCCAGATTTTGGTAAGAATTTTGAGTGTACATATGCGATTTAAACAACTAAGAGAACTATTAAATTATGTTGCTACTTGCCGTGTAGAGATGGCGAAACTCTATGGTAGGCTACAAACAGATGCTGATTCAACGAGAGTAAAGATGATGCTTGAGTATTTCCAACAGCATCAGATAGGGGTATCTGAAAAGCTGGAAAAATATATCGACTTAGCGTCTACAAAAGTGCTAGGAACTTGGTATAAAGGCATTATTTTTGAAGATTTTATAATGAAGTGTCATGATACGGTCTTGACAGCAAATATGTCGAAAGAAGATATATTAACCTTACATTTGGATTTAGATAACCGATTGATCGATCTTCTTCAAGAAACCGCTGAGCATTCTTCCTCTGTGGATATTGCAGAAACGTTAAATGAGCTGGTGCGTGTCGAGAAAATTCAGCAACAAAGACTGGTTCATAGTAGCATACGTATGGATGATCTTTAAGACGGTTAGGTTATTTGATAAAGGTGCCTGATGGTGCTTTTATCGCTTTTGCTAAAGTTAGACATACTATTTATCCCCGTTCTATTTCAAAGTGCAGGTTTCATTGAGCAGATCCAATTCAAGGCATTGTTAAAATAATGGGGGTTCCCTTATAAGCCACTTCTTTCAAAAGAGTGCAACACAGAAGTTGATTTGCTCAGGCGCTCTCATAAGGTGGTTTTAAAAGTAATTTATACTGCGTTACTGATCTTGTCCTGTTTAGTATAAGGAATAGGCTAGCATTGCACTGCGGTCAAAGCCTCACCTACATGGATGTAGGTGTTTAGGTTCAGCCGGGAGCAATGAACCTGTGCGCTAAACCACTTTTAATTCCCACTGAAATTATGTATTTTGAGGTAGAATGGGTATATACAGCCCTTATTTTTTTCTTTAGTTAATATCAGCTTTATTGATAAGTTTAGGCTTTAACTCTACTAAATATTAATTAATATCAATATGATGTACTCATTTACCCTAG
>JBAHZX010000026.1:0-25671 GCA_037132815.1 Shewanella sp. | reverse complement strand
GCCTAAAATCGACACCTTGGCTCAGGGATTTGTCGTATCCGTCAAGCTGTAAGAAGCTATGTTTATCTTTGATTTTTAGAGGTATATCTATTACAACACGCTCTACCGAATAGAATGCGATTAATGGTAGTGACGCTTTATTATCAATTGATAACAAGGTACGGTAGTGATCAGCTAACGCTGTAGCCCCCCAATACTCACTTTTAAATTCACCTTTACGGCCTTTACGTACTTTAGCTACACTCCAAGGAAAGTAATTACCATCGTCAGATTCCCCTTCAGCATCAGGGTCAAATTCATTTCCTATAAAATGATAGACATCAAGGTCAATTGAAGCAGATGTTTTACCATTTTTAATGACCAACTCAGGAATTGGACTTCCAGTACCTTTCTCACTTTGAATTCTAGAAACAAGCCAGCTAAGTGAAGTCGCAAGGGATCTTAATACTGAGGTTTTACCTGAGCCGTTATTACCTACAAATACGGTTACATTACTTTTTAAGTTGCCAAGCGGTGCAAGTAGTATTTCCAGCTCATCGAAACGACCTACGTTATGTAGCGTTATTTTTTTTACTTCCATTAGCTTACCCTTATTTCTAAATCTGTTGGTTCTACTTTAACTGTACGTTTACCTGTTAACAACTGTTGCAATAAAGCATTAGAATTACCATACGATTTTTCGCATTGGCTAGGCGAAATAAATTGATAACCTAATGTCGAAAGTAAGGTTAAAGCTGGAATTTTTGAGCTTAATTCTTCCTTGAAATAGGCTATGTTATTGTTCACTTAATTTTATCCGTCCGTAGAAACTGCTAGCTTGCACACAAACTCAACGGCATCAAAGAAGTTGATGACAAATACTGTTGATACAATAATGACAAAAATAGAAAATGAAAGAGGAATCTTATCCCTTAAAAATCTGAAACTTTTTTGTTCATCAATCCACTCGATTTGATGTTGCCAAAAAAATTTATAGTGTGCATACCAATCACTTAAGAGAATTTGTTTACTAACACAGTTTTGATAATACTCATCTTCTATCGTCTTAAGCTCTGTCTCATATTCTGTCAGTTCCCCAGTTTGATCACTTTTTACTTTGCTATAAAGTTTTTTTAATTGGTTAAATAATTGGGTTAATTTACTACCACTTTGATCGTATTTTTCTTTATTGCCATCATAAAAAGATATATATAAACCAATAATCCCTAACACGACAAAGGTAGCCGATAATAACTTTGTTGAAAGGCCATTAAAAGCTAGGGCGTATACTCCAAATGCTAATGATGAAAAACTAATTAAACCAGGGGTTTTCGCAACAATATCATAAGTAGCAAAATGTTTTTTTGCGCCAAATCCAACGTTATATCCTGTTTCAGCAATGTGTTTTAATAAATCATTTTTATCCATAATATCCTCACTGGATTGGTACATCAATTCTGTCTTTGGCAACAACCACACCATTCAAAATAGCGAAACATTCAACTATATGTTCGCCTTGAAAGGAAGTTGTTTCTCTTCTTTTTCTAAAACCATCATCTCTAAAAATTTGCCCACGTATAGAATCTTTTCTCTCTGCTACGTCACCACGATTCAGCACCTTCCATTTTATGGTGTATTCACCAGGAACATTTATTGTATCAATAGAAAATTCTAGTCTTTTGTTGGCGAGTAAAGGAATTCTTTTTGCTAACATTTGAGTTAGAAAGTTGGCCCTAAAACCATCTTGTGATACTTCACACTCTAGTTTAAGCGAGTATCGAATATCGATGGGATACAGGTCTTCAATAAACTCTTCTGTATTGGTATATGTTCTGAGCGATTTGCTCTTCTGAACTGTTGTAGCTGCTGCCGGAAAGTTTGTACCAAAGACTTTTTTCCACTTTTTATTTGCGGAGTCTTTTTCTCCTGCTTTTATGGCATCTAAACACAAGTCATAAGCAACTTGAGCTGCACTTTGGAATTTTTCTTTCACTTTGACTTGTTGGCGACTACCCAAGGCAAGGTAGTAGTCCTTGTTAGGCTCATCTGCTAAGTATTTGAAGAAGTCTCGACACATCCAATCGTAATAGGTGTAACTTTTATCATCATAATCAGTCGTTGAATTTAAAAAGTTGTGAGCAAGGGTATCAATTAATAAACCGCCCATACCAACACCATGCTTGTTTTTCCAAGCCCTTCCCATTTTGCAAAGTTTGCGGAGATTCTTATTTTTTTGATCTACAAACTCCTTCATTGCATCAATTTCATCACGAGGTTTGGTGATCTTCCAGCTACCTCCATTGTAAGTATCTGGGTATTTGAAGCTGCCATCATCCTTTTCAAAAACAGGCTGCACTTCAACCATAAAATTTGTGTAAATAACCTGCACAACCAAACGATCAACCTTAACTTCAGTATTGGGATATCTGGCTTTTATGACGTCTTTGGTATCTGTTAAAAGTTTAGATTGATCATTTTTATAATCATCCCATTTAGTGCTTGGCATGATGTACAGAATGTCCAAATCAGAAATGCCTTTAATACCTGTCCAACGTCCATAAGAACCAACTTGAAGTGTATTAGCTGTTTTAGATTCCGTATCTCTAAATTGCTGATTTAAGCTACGAGTGATCTCACCATACCTTAAGCTAATAGTTGTAGCATTATCGATAGTTAGCTTGCGGAGAAAATCTTTAAACATTTCTGATATTGTCATAAGTATCCTTACTTTTTATCTTTTGGAGGGTGCGGATCATTACCATAGCTGTTGCCAGCTCTGATCTTGCCATCACAACCATGTACTTTCGTGTCTGATTGCTGGTTTCTTGCAATATCCTCGGCAATTGTGATTGCTTCTTTTTGAGTGCCTGTCACTTTAGTTGCTTTGCTGTTGCCAGCACCTTTAACAGCCCAACCATCAGGATGTTTTACAACATGTTGGTTTTTACCTTTTGACCCTTTTTTATTAGTCATCACGCTACCTCCATTTCTTTAATTTGTACTCGGCGCTTACCCGTTAACAATTGTTGCATTAACGCTTTTTTCTCTTGTTTTAAATCAGCAAGTTGTTGTTCAAGTAATCCAATCTCTTTATCAATATTTTGAAATGTCCTAACTAGTGATTTTTGTTCATCTTTACATGGTATTTTTATGAAAATATTTAACATGTCACTTTTATTTAATTTAGCTCTAGTCCCTCCATTGATAAACCCTAAAATATTTTTATGGACTAGGGAGTAGTACAACCATTCATTCGACAAAGAAGACTTTGCTCTTAATATGTGAGCATGATTATTAACCCAAGATTTACCATAAGAAATATTGGCTATAGAACGGTTTTGATATTTTTCAAAATACCCTCCATCTTCTGCAAGTAGGACTATTGTTTCATTAAATAAATAATCATTCACATAACCAACGATACCATTAGCTCCCCAATACGGGATATTTCCGGCCATTTTTTTTCTTTGAGTTGAGTTCAAAGGAACTCTTTTGTTGTCCAAGGAATCAATGCAGTCTTTTAACTTTTCTTCTCTCCATTCAATATTAAACCTAGGAAAACGTTTTCTTCCTGTGAGCACTTGTTGCGTTAGGGCTTTTTTCTGCTGTTTAGTGTTATCCATCAGCTGCTCGGTGGTACTAATCGCTTTGTCCCATGTGGATAATATATTGACAATTTTTCGTTGCTCTACAGTAGGAGGTAATAGCAGAGCAAGATTCTCAAACTCTTTTTGCCCTAATGTTTTGTTTCGACCTGCTCCACCTGGAGATGCCAAGTTGAGTAAATATTTACCTTTTAAGGTTTTAAAAAAATAAAGTAAATAATCAATATCACACAAATTGTTTTTTGGTAAAAATTGAGGAAAACGATGTGAAGCGATAAAGCCTTGTTCATCGTTACTTATTCTAGCAACAGCTTGTTCCCACGCAAAAACTATATTCAAAACAAGTGCATTGGGAACTATTTCGAAAACACGTTTATTACCAATGTTTTCAGCTGTCGTATTTTCTTTATGGAAAATTCCTTTTCCATGTGAACGTATACCAATTTCTCTATAGTTAACTCCATCTACGGGCTTAACTGGTATTGAAATACGCTCAAGGATTTCAGCTATATGATAAGTATTCCAACCATTAGGCAACATAACCCAACTCCTTTAAATAGCCATCCATTTCGACTTCAAGGGCTTTAAGTTCACTTTGCAGTTTTACTCGATCACACCGAACTGCCATTAGATCAATATCAGCTTCTTCTTCAAAGGTATCAACATATCTTGCAATATTAAGGTTAAAGTCGTTTTCTTTAATTTCATCGGCAGTAGCTAAGTAAGAATATTTATCAGCGCTTGAGCGCACTTTATAGGTGTCGATAATTTTTGATATGTTTTCAATCGTTAACTTATTTTGATTTGTGCCTTTCGCAAATTCATTACTCGCATCGATAAATAGCACGTTATTATCACTTTTTTGCTTTTTAAAAATTAAAATTGCGGCTGGAATGTTCGTACCAAAAAATAAATTTGCAGGTAAACCTATCACAGTATCAAGCAGGTTTTCTTCAATGAGTTGTTGGCGAATTTTTCCCTCAGACGATGCGCGAAATAACACGCCATGTGGTACTACAACACCCATACGACCAGACTCTGGTTTTAGGGTTTCTATCATATGACTAATAAAAGCATAATCACCTTTGGTTTTTGGTGGCACACCACGGCGGAATCGACCATATTCATCATCAGCAGCACCTTCATGTCCCCACTTATCTAAAGAAAAAGGAGGGTTCGCGGTAACAATGTCAAAGTGCAATAAACCTGTGCCTTCTTTATCCGTTAGCATTGGGTGGCGAATAGTATCGCCCCATTCAATGCGGTGGTTGTCTTCACCGTGCAGAAACATATTCATTTTGGCAAGTGCCCAAGTAGAGCCTATTGCTTCTTGCCCAAATAAAGCGTATTTTTTAGAACCATTAAAATTAGTGCGCACCATACGGCCACATTTCATTAATAATGAGCCAGAGCCACATGCAGGATCACATATTTGATCTCCTTCTTGAGGATCTAAGATCGTCGCTAAAAGATCTGACACTTCAGGTGGGGTATAAAACTCACCTGCTGATTTACCGCTGCCTGCGGCAAAATGCTTAATCAAATATTCGTAAGCATTACCAATAATATCGAGCGAACCAACCCGGCTTGGACGAAGGTTGAGGATGTCTTTACCAAAGTCTTCTAATATGTGGCGTAGAATATCGTTCTTTTGTTTTTCTCGGCCAAGTTTGTCGGTATTAAAACTGATGTCTTGGAAAACATTTTTTAGCTTAGTACCGTTAGCTTCTTCAATAGCATGTAAGGCTTGGTCAATACGTTGGCCGTTACCTGCTTCATGGCGTTTTTCATAACAATCCCAAAAGCTTGCGCCTTCTGGCAATACAAAACGTTGTTTTGCCATCATCGCTTTAATAAGGTCAGGGTTGTCACCATGTTGCTCTACTAGCTTATCGTAATCATCTTTGTATACATCTGAAATGTATTTTAAGAACAGCATAGTTAAAATGAAGTCTTTATAGATAGAAGGGTCTACTGTGCCTCGAAAGGTATCGCAGGCAGCCCATACTGCTTTATTGATTTCATCTTGGTTAATTAGTGTTGTTGTTGTCATAATGTTTCCCTATCTTTAATTTTGTACAATAATTTTTTAAAATCTGTGCTTAACATACTTTCAACACATTTTGAGCGATGGCATCAAGTTGATGTTGTCTGTTATTAATAAGTTGTTGTAATACATTTTTTTCTTTAACTGCACAGCGATGCATAGCTGTTAATTGATGTTGTCTATCTAAAGGCAGCAGTGTAATGGGGGTATATTCTAAAACCTGCCTACGTATGCTCAAATAAAGTGAGCCTTCAGCTGTTACTTGAAAGTATCGTTGCGCGGGTAGTTGGTTTAACTGCCAACAAATAAACTCTGGCGTTACTTTTTTTCTGAACTCGTCTTTTACTCGTATTAAAAAGAAATGTGGTGAGCAGACACTTTGCTTCGGCAAATTTTCAACGAGTGCCGCAAAGTGTCTCGCACCTTTAGCCACAAACAACACATCGCCAGGTTGTAACCAATCGGGATTTTTTTTCCCCGATAAGTCGGTTCTGATCATTGCATCCGAAGATACTTCACCTGTTGGCGCTGTATCTCTCACTTGTACTACGTGGGCTTCACCATCATTTATGTGTTCAATACTGCCACGAAAAGGATGTCCAGGTCGAATCTCTGCAATATCATAAAGCTTTGTATTCATTGATTTACCAACCTTGTTAGGTGCTTATTTTTACCTGTTTATCTGCAATGTAACTAGTGAGTGATCTTTGCTAATGACAGAATAATAATTTATGGAAAGTATATTGTCGTAGATATAAATATTAGTCAAGTATTTATGCAGTAATGGAATGGAGCATATTTAATGATTGGCGCTAGATAGTAAATTAACTATATTTTTATTGCAGTATTTTAATGGAGCGAAATAAATTGAATGGATATTACCCAAAAGTAGTAAAACAAACTGTGAATTTAGGTAGCTTACCTTACTTTTCTGATGTTGACATAGGTAAACGCTGTGTGATGTTTCATCAGGATCATGTTGTTCAGCGATTTCCTAGGGTGTTGTCCCTTAAACGTGTATTAGACGCACTTGAAATCAATTTGTTTTTAGAACACCGGTATAAAGGTTTATTTATGCCACCCAAGCGAGGTGGTAAAAAGAACTCTTTAGGTGGTGTATCGCTGGTGACGATGAATTCGTTGGCAAATTCGATGTCGTTATTTTTGCAATGGATTGAAGCGAATGATGTAGACTGGCATGAGGTCTATGCAGTGAGCGATAGTGATAAAGCTAAGTTTTGGTTACCCGTATATCGTTATCGTAAATATCTTATTGACCAGATTATTGCTAAGTCGATTGATAGGGATACTGCGAATTTATACATAAATCATGTACGCCAGTTTTACGAATGGGTATTCTGGTCAAACTGATTGAGCTTGCCAAAGCGGTCAAAAAGATTGTTGATGACAAAGCAAAATTTACCGATTGGAACCATCGTGATGATATTAAAGCGGCCTTAAAAGTGGCGCTCATTTTGGTGCTTGCTAAGTTCGGCTATCCACCGATTAGTCGTGATGAAGTTTATAAAAAGATATTTGAGCAAGCGGTGAATTTTAAAAGCAATAGGGTTGCTTAATGAGAATGTAATAGTAACTATCCCCTTCCTTCTTTCATATTTTTCACTTTTAGTCTCGCATAGCGACATATTTGGCTTTTATCCATTGATAAGTAAAAGTAGTACCTTGATTTTTGTCACAAAACACGGATCTATAAATCACAATAAAGTTATATTAACTCGTTACGTAAAAAGTCTTAATCGCTGCTTATTTGATGTCACAGGTTCAAGGTGTTACGGCCAATAAAGTGGGTCGGTATAGCAAAAAAGTCTTAAAGATAACAATAAATTATCATGATATCCTCTGCTGCATGATGAAATAATCCCAATGAGATTTGATATATTTACACTCAGAAATTCGGCTCGGATAGAGCATTCACTAATGACTCATTTAAAGAGTAACTGAGGGGATATTATGGACAGCATTATCATTTCTACGGCGAAATACATCCAAGGCAGTGGTTCAATTAAAAGTATCGCAACTTATGCAAACAAGCGCTCTTTGGTCATTGCAGATGAGTTTGTAATGGGCTTAACCAAAGAGTCTATTGCGGCGAGTTTTCAGGAGCAAAATATCGAAGTTAACTTCGAGCTGTTTAACGGTGAATGTTCGAAGGTAGAAGTTGAAAGGTTAAAAGCAAAAATTTCTGAGTATGACAGTGAAATCATCGTAGGTGTCGGTGGCGGTAAGACACTGGATACAGCCAAAGCAATGGCTTATTACGAAGGCCTACCTGTTGTTATTGTTCCTACCATTGCCTCTTCTGATGCACCATGTAGTGCTCTGTCTGTCCTCTATACTGAAGATGGCGTATTTGATGAATATCTGCTGTTGCCAAGCAACCCTAATGTGGTATTGATGGATACAGATATTATCTCTAAGGCACCGACTCGCTTGCTGGTTGCCGGTATGGGTGATGCGCTTGCTACTTACTTTGAAGCTCGTGCATCGCGTGCAGCACAAGCTGTTACCATGGCTGGTGGACTAGCAACTAATGCTGCATTTGCTCTGGCTCGCTTATGTTATGACACCTTGATTGATCAGGGTTATAACGCAAAAGTAGCATGTGATGTAGATGAGTCAACCAAAGCATTGGAAAATATTGTAGAGGCCAACACCTATTTGAGTGGTGTTGGGTTTGAAAGTTGCGGGATTGCAGCGGCTCACGCTATCCATAATGGCCTGACGGCCCTTGAAGAGTGTCACCACCTTTACCATGGTGAGAAAGTTGCATTTGGTACTATCACTCAGTTAGTGCTTGAAAATGCTCCGACGGAAGAACTCGCAGAGGTGATCAATTTCTGTAAGAGCGTTGGTCTGCCGACTAATTTCGCGGATATGGGCGTGACGGTAATCGATAAGGATAAGCTTCTTGAAGTGGCGAAGTTAGCAACAGTGGAAGGTGAAACTATTCATAATATGCCATTTAAGGTTACAGCTGAAAGTGTTCTTGCTGCAATGCTTACGGCGGATCGTTTAGGCGCTTAAGTGTGATATGAGATAGCGATTGAAGGCCCTATTTAGGGCCTTATTTTTGTCCCACGTTTAGCTAATACTGTGTCAAATATTGGCGTGTGCTTGTCTTGCCATCATGAGTTCTTCATTGGTATTGATGACCGCGATGGTGGTCTTAGAATCGTTAGTTTGAATAAATGTCTGCTTTGCCACATTTTTACTTTCATCTAGATCGATGCCTAAACCAGAAAGGTTTTTACAGACAGCAGAACGAATTGAGGCTGAGTTTTCACCAATACCTCCTGTAAACAAGATGACATCAACACCGCCCATTTGCACCATATAGCTACCAATGAAGTCACGAATCCGCTGTGAAAATATGTCTATTGCCAGTTGTGCTTGCTTGTTACCTTCGCTAGCCGCCTGTTGTACTTTTCTACAGTCATTCGAAACACCCGATACGCCCAAAAGTCCTGATTCAGCGATTAATATGTTGTTTACTTGTTCGAGACTTAGTTGTTTTTTGTTGGCAATATAAATAGGTATTGCGGGATCGATATCACCGCATCGAGTGGCCATCATAATGCCTGCCAATGGTGTGAATCCCATTGAAGTGTTGACAGAAATACCTCCTTTTATGGCACAGATACTGGCACCACTGCCCAAATGGCAACTGATGATGTTGAGGTTTTCAATTGGCTTGTGCATTTTCTCAGCGCAGATTTGACTCACATAATCGTGGCTGGTTCCATGAAAACCATAGCGTCGAATATGGTCTTCCTGATATAAACGATAGGGCAGTGCATAGATATAGTGTTCTTTGCTTATTGTCTGGTGAAATGCGGTATCAAAAATAGCGACATGTTTACAGTTTGGCAGTTTATTCTTCATCGCTTTGATATAAGCGATATTAACCGGATTGTGCAGTGGTGCCAGTTCGCACAATGATTCTAGAATTTCGACTACTGATGAGTCGATAACGACGGGCTGATTGAATTTATCTCCCCCGTGGGCGACTCTGTGCCCGACGCCTGATACACAATCAAGAGCGCCTATAACTTGATTTGAGAGGAGCTGCTCTAATAAGTAGTCAATACATTGAGCAGGATCTTTCAGTTCAATATTGTTCTGCTCTATTTCTTGCCGGTTAAACTTGAGGATAAATTGAGCGTCCTTTTTGCCTATTTTATCTATCATTCCTTTCGCTATCAGGCGTTCTTCTGGCATAGCATAGAGCTGGTATTTCAGTGTTGAGCTACCAGCGTTGATTGCGATAATAGTTTGATGTGTCATTTCTATTTTCCGTTAATCCCAGTTTAAATATTGGCGTAGTTGTTTAATACCGACGCCATGATACGAAGAGGTGATAAAAAACTCATTGATACCAGCGTTGATCAGCTGTTGTTTAGCGTATTGGGGGTATGAACCGTTAAGAGTGTCTGTTTTGGTGATAATGCCGATGACAGGTCTATTGAAAGCCTTGGCAAACAAAGGTGCAAATAGACTGTGATGGCAATCAGCGCTTTGTATAAAAGCGATGATATCGGCATCATAAGAGGTATTGATCAGAGCGGGGTAAAAACGAGGACTCTCTAAATACTCGCCTGGAGTGTCTATTGCAGAGAAGCTGAAATCCAGCATCTGAGTCTTCTTATATTCAAGTGGTTGGTGCTTCAATGCCTGAATGAGTGAGGTTTTCCCGCACTCGCTTTGACCTATCAACATGATTTTTTTTGTCATCTTAGCACTAGGGCCTGTTTATCTTTCTAACTTGAATTGTGCTCAATATCAATGGATTTAGAGCAAGGCATCGAGCAATAATGTCTAATGGTTAAGCGAAAGCGTGTAACGCAGCAATAGGTTCATTGAGATGAGCCCTAAGTTCGGGTTAGTTCACACGAATTGAATTTCATAATATCGCCCATGGTGTAGCTCACCTGCTTTAACGCATACTCTACCGATGAGATGTCGCCAGTAATAATTACAGAACCGGTAAAACGGTCCACAAAGCCGAGTTTAATAGAGCCTGACTTGGTGGCAATATCTCCTGCGATGATTGCAGCTTCACTTGGCGTAATGGTCATTATGCCAATGGCGTCGATATCGCTGTTCAGACCCATTTTCTGGTAAATATCTCTATTCGGGTTTGCTATAAGATGTAATAGGGTAATCTGTTTACCTGGTACATACTCTTGAATAACTCGTTCTTTTACTTCGTTATACATAGAACCAACCTGTTAAATGAGTTGTTGCCATAGCGCATCATCCGGTTTTGGAATGATACTGCTTTGTACTAGAAGGCCTTTATCGCCAGCATCTTGTGATGCATTTTGAACCGCGGTTTTGATATCAGCGATATCACCATTTAGAACCATATAACATTTACCACCGATACCAAATGCCATATGGATCCGCACAAGTTGTACGTTGGCAGATTTAACCGCTCGGTCAGCCGAAGCAATACAGGCTCCAACACTGAATGTTTCGACTACACCTATGGCTTGCTTTTTAGATATTTCATTGACACCACTTAATGATGGCAGAACGCTTGCGTGAACGTTAGGGATAACAAAGCTGTCTACCGTCAGATGCCCCCCCGATTTTTCGCCATTGGCTACTGCTTGTTTTACCGCACCAATCTCCCCACCAATCATGACAATGTACTTGCCGGGGCAGATGGTTTTTGTCACAAGTAAGCTTACGTTGGCACTTTTTAGCATAACGTCTGTGACCTCTATACCTTTGGCTATACTGGTTAGCTCTACCAGACCAATCGCGTGATACATAATTTACTACCTTGTAATGGTTATTGCGAAATCGCTTATTTTGCTGACTGTGCCGGAAATACTGGCGTGAATAGATACACCAAGAGTGCCTTCGTCGGATCTGGCGATACATTGATCTGTTGTGACTTTCTCATTTAGATTAACGACAGGTCGACTTGGTGCACCTATGTGCTGTTGTACAGGTATCGTCACTTCATCAGGCTGCCAATTTAATGGTTCTAGTGGGGCATTTTTGTTGTAATCGGTAAGAGCCAGTCTGGAAACCAGACGCTTAACTGGAACCATGCGATATTCAGCCATGGGATCAGCCGGGCGCAGTTCACCTTCATAGCGCGCGCCTTGAGATCGTAACTGTTTCTTTAGTATTTGGTTCAGACGCATTGGAGATATCTCCACAGGGCAAGCGTAGGCTTCGCAAATCCCACATTCGGAACAAGTTAATGCTGACAGAAGTACACTGGGTTTCGATACATTTTCATAGCCAATGGCTTTTACAATTTCATGGGGTGGAAGTTCATGTCCAATGAGGTGACGAGGACACATTTCAGTACACATACGACATTGTTCACAGACTGTTTTTGCTGCCGTAATAATGTCTTGGTCTGATTTGTTTTGTCGTCTTACCAGAATATGGTCGTCCGGAAAAACTAGAATCCCCCCTGTTGTTTTAGTGATGGGAGCTGATAAGTCAGTTGAAACTTTCCCCATCATCGGTCCGCCGATGATATATGCTGGGTTAGTAATAGTGATTCCACCAGCTAGGTCCAGAACTTGCTGTAAAGAAGTGCCAATAGGAACCGTCACAGTAAGCGGTTTATTGACGGCTCCGTTTATTGTTAAGGTTCTCGTTGTTACCGGAGATTGGTTTTCTAGTGCGTTGCTGAGCCACATTAATGTCTGAACATTGTTAACCATAACGCCGATAGAAGCAGGTAGAGCGCCAGCTGCAACTCTTCGACCTGTTGCTATCCAAATAGTTATGACTTCATCACCGGCTGGGTAAACGTCAGGTAGAATATGGATACGCACATTAGAAGGGAGGAGGGGGGTTAGGGCTTTGATGGCCGGTTGATACTTTTCTTTTAGTGCAATAATCCCTTCTTTGGCTTTAGTTAGCGCCATTCCGTAAAGTAATCCGCGGATTAATGCACTTGGGTCTAGTGCCATCAGTTGTTGGTCAACCTTGAGCATCGGTTCACATTCAGCGGCATTAACTAAAAATATTTCTGCTTCTGCCTGCATTTTCACATAGGTTGGAAAGCCAGCTCCGCCAGCTCCGACAATACCCGCATCTCTAATTTTAGCCACCAGAGTCGGTTTGTCGTACAGGCTGAGTATCTGCTCTACACATGCTTTGTTTGCTATTTTTTGCTCCATTATTGTCATAACACGGCCTCGATGAGCGCTTTAATTTCATTTTCAGAAGCCGTATAAGGATTGGTTTTTATGGTTGAGTCTGAGAGAGCCGCTGTGATCATCTCTGGTATTTTGGCTCTCACTTCTTTGTTATCCAGATTACAGGCGCGAAGAGAGTTTTTAATATGAATTTTTCTTTGTAATTGGCAGACATGAAAAATAAGTTGGTTCACTGCCGCTTTATCGTTAATGCTTTTGGGGCATAACTGACAGTACTTAGCCAGACGGGCGTAGCGTTTACGAGCTCGAATATTCTTTGCGTTGCAGCGGATAACATGAGGAAGCAGCAGAGAGTTTACAAGGCCATGTGCCAGCTTGAATTGCCCTCCAAGTTGGTGGGCAATAGCATGATTAAGACCAAGGCCAGCATTAGAAAATGCCATACCAGCCATTGCTGAAGCGTTATGCATTTTCTCCCTTGTTGCAAGGCATTTACCGTTACTACAGGCCGTCGGTAGATACTGAAATACCAGATGTGCCGCTTTTTCTGCCAGCGCATCAGTAAAATCATTAGCATCAACAGATACGAAAGCTTCGATGGCATGGGTTAGTACATCCATGCCGGTATTAGCGGTAATAGTTTTAGGTAGAGAGGTGGTTAATTCTGGGTCCAATATTGCAACGTCTGGATAGATAACAGTGTCGAATATCGGGAACTTTTTCCCTGTTTTTTTATCACTGATCACCGTTGCGCAGGATACCTCTGAACCAGTACCACTAGTTGTGGGAATAGCAATACATAGCTCCAGAGCCAGCTTAAGCTCTTTTTGCTGGGTAGCAAAGTAGTAAATTGCTTTTGCAGCATCGATCGCGGATCCGCCGCCAAACCCAATAATGATTTGAGGGCGAACCTTTTCTAGTTCTGCAATACCTGCGACCACCATCTCGATGTCTGGGTCCGGTGTAATACCACCAAATAGAATGACCTCATTTTTCTGAGTTAATATATTTTCCAGTCGTGCGTAAAGAGGACCGTCAGCAAGGAAACCATCACAGATAACCCAGATTTTTTTGTTACTGAAGCGTTTAAGATAGTTAAGGCTACCTACGCCGCTTTTTACCTGCGTTGTTACAGAAAAATTGGTCATTACTTCTTCTCTCTAAAAATTGACTTAACGGATTGAAAAACCGTTATTTAGCACACATCTGCGAAGTCTTGCGAACGATTTTGCAGATGTGGTACCTTCGCCAGTTGGCGTCGCGATGGTAAAGGTACAAAAGCTTTCACCACCCACACCAATGCCAGCGAAAGAAGGGCCATTTTTCACAAAAATAGAGGTTTGCATTATTTGTGCTGCTTTGTTCAGACGGGACACATTTTGTGAGTGCATAATCGCTGTATGATGAAGGTTGTTTTCAATCTTCAATGAGAGCGTTAGACCTGCTTCAAAATCACTTACACGCACGATTGGGATCACTGGCATCAGCTGCTCTTCAATAACAAACAGATCGTCGCTTTCTGCTTCAAATATTAGTAATTTTGGTTCATTTTCTGGTACGCAAATTCCGGCAGTTTCGAGAATTTTCGCTGGACTACGTCCAATCAAATTTTTATTTACTGTCGTGCCGTTAAAGCAAGCCGTGTGAAGTTTATCTAGATCTTCTTTGCTGGTGATTTGGTATGCACCAAATGCTTTCATTTGCTGGATAAGCTGGTCTGCAACACTATTAACCACCACGACGGATTTTTCAGCAATACAAGGTACATTGTAATCAAGGGATGCGCCTGCAATGATACTTTTAGCGGCAATGGTTATTTCTGCTGTTTCATCAACAAGGCACGGTGGGTTACCCGCACCTGCACCGATAACTTTTTTACCCGTTCTCATTGCTGTATCGACAATTGCTGGCCCACCAGTAACAGCAAGAAGTGCGATCCCTGGATGAATCATCATCTCCTTAGTTGATTCAAAGGTTGGATTATTAACCGTTACGATAAGGTTTCTAATACCACACGCTTTAAAAGCGATCTCTTCCATTTTTTCTATTAGCCAAAGAGAAACATTTTTAGCACCTGGGTGAGGGCAAAAATAAACCGTATTACCTGCTGCCAGCATGGAAATACTGTTGTTAATGATGGTTTCTGTAGGGTTCGTACTCGGTGTAATTGAGCCTACTACACCATAAGGTGAGTATTCAAAAAGTACCATGCCCTGATCACCAGTAAGGGCTGTCGTTGTAAGATCTTCTATCCCAGGCGTACTTTCTAGAGCGGCCTGATTCTTTATTATTTTATCTGCGGTGTTACCCATTCCCGACTCTGCTACTGTGTCTGCAGATAGTTTTGGTATCAAAGGAGCCACTTCTTTGCGAATAGCAGCAATGATAGCTTTACGCGTTTTAAGAGGGCTTTGGAAATACCTTTGATAGGCTGCGTTGGCAGCTTCTACTGCACTGTTAACATCATCGAAAAGGGCGTGGGGTACTTTTTGATCTGGAGAAGCAACTTCAGAGGTCAAATTCTCAACCAAAATTTTACGTACCATGACTTCAAGCTCAGCTGTGTTCATTTTTATTACTCCCCTAATCCCAGTTCTGTAATAGCAGCTTCAGCTATCTGGATATCTTGTTCTACCGAGCCTCCGCTGATGCCGATGGCCCCAATAATTTTGTTGTTATAAAATATGGGTAATCCTCCACCGAAGGTAACCAACTGTCCCTGACTAATGGCTTCTAATTGGAATAAGTCAGTTCCTGGTTGAATAAGGCCGGATAACTTATGAGTTGCCGATTTAAGTGCGATGGAGGTGTAAGCTTTTTTAGGTGCTAATTCGATACTTGCCAGCAACGCGTTCGGCATGCGATAGGTGATAATTAAATGACCGTTACCGTCAAATACGGAAATGACCATTGGTACATCAATTTTATTAGCTGCATCAACAGCTTGTATAAGTATTTTATGTACACAAGTAAAATCAAGAGCTTTATTGCTTTCTGTAATCACAGGTTTCACCTTTTTTTCAGTTGCAAGGGTTTCGTTGTTCACTGCCTGAGCGTATTTATCTACAACTGTCTTTATTATTGTTTCTGTATAGGCTAGATGGTCTTCTAAACGTGCTACAGCATAAAGAAAGTCGGACATACGATTGATGTACATAAGTACTTCAGGGCGAACGTCAGTTGTTTGGGCTAGTTCAACCAGTCGGCGCTCGGTCCTTCTGGAAACGGTACGTGCAAGATGTAGGCGGCTACCAGCCTCAGTTTCCCCCGGTAATACGAAACTTCTAACGGGTGGAAGTATCGACATACAGCGGTCAATTGCCTGCTCCATAGCCTCAATGTCAGCCGTTTCGATAAATCTCTGACCCGAACGATCTCTTTCTGTTGTTGAATCGGCAACTTCTGCTCCTAGATAGAAAAGCTGATGCTGTATCGCTTCAAGCATTTGATTATTAATTTTATCAATGACGGATTTGGCGGCGAAGCTGAGGCAGGAATTGAGTTCATCCACCGTGCCATAGGCTTCTACGCGTGCATCAGATTTAGAGACACGCACACCACCAATCAGAGAGGTTGTTCCGGCGTCGCCTGTTTTTGTATAGATAGCCATTCTTTATTCCTCCGATTGAATCGTCACGGAGTCCACAATGCCGACAATGGCAGCATCAATGGCTTCGTTCGGTCCTTCAATGACTTGACGAGCCGATGAGCCGTGGGTAACAAATACCAACTCATTTTCTCCTGCCCCAACGCAGTCAACGGCAATTTCATCGAATGTCTTCGCGTTGTCGGGGGAGCTGCCGTCACTATTTATTGGGCGGACAATCAGTAATTTTTTACCAATCAAAGAGTGGGATTTCTGTGTAGATACGACGGAACCAACGACTTTTGCTAATTGCATAATTTACTCCGTTCTAATCAGTTTAATCTGGCGTCGTATAAGCTGTTCGTTGGCTAGTGCAGTGACCAGAGTGTGGTGCGGAATTAGCAGCCATTTGCCTGATAGTCCAACTACCAGTGAGTAGTCGACGACCTTGTTGGTACTTATGTGAACAAGGTTGTCGTGTTGATCTGCAATGGTCGCGGGGAAACGGGTGAGTTTCGCTAATGGTAGTAAAGGCAGAAGTTGTTCATGTACAGTGATATGGAGTCTTACCCCATAAGATAGGGCGTCTAAAACAGTTGCGATCGCCGGTGTACTAGCATTAAAAATAACCAGTTCATGAATAAAAGCGAGATCTGCCAATGGGACATAGAGTGCTCCATAGCCAGTATAGGTAGACGAGGGCAAGCCTTTAGCCAGAGTGGCTACGTCAATTTTTAATACTGTATTTTCACGTCGTTTCAAGACATCTAAAACAGTTTGAATAATGGCATTGATGTCAATACTGGCTATCTGGCTCACTCGTTCGCTCCTAATAAAATGGCGAAGGCAGAGGTGCTGCCTACATCAGCAGCATTCGCTTCATCTGTATCAATATGCATTTCTAAAACAACATCTGGCGATATGCGAATAGCAACATCGTCAAAAATGGCTTTTCTCTGGGTTCCCTGAATTGAAACTTTTACAGAGTCATTGTTAGAAACCATGTAGAGAAGAGCATCAATTGGAGGCATATGGATATGACGCTGTGCAATTATTACCCCCTCAGCCAGAAGAACCTCACTAAACTCACTGACTAAGCGGACGCTCGGTGTTCCTTTCAAGTTACCTGACATTCGCAGTGGAGCTTTAACGCCCAGTGTGCGCGCATCAGTAACGGAGACCTCTACCTGTGTTTTGCTACGTAATGGTCCCAAAACTCTTACTCGCTCTATATTCCCTTTTGGTCCACAGACGGTAAGCACTTCTTCTGCGGCGTAATGCCCCGGCTGCAGCAGAGGTTTTTTTACTGTGAGATCCTTACCAGGAAACAGAGTCTCAAAATCTTCCCTGCAGAGGTGAATGTGACGATTGGAAATACCCACAGGAATAGGGCGGTGACGCATTTCATCCACTACATTTACAATAGCTTCACGGATCTGCTTTTCATCAATCACTTTTGTTTGCCTTTATTGATGCACCGGGTGTGAGACTCGCTTCTTACGCGAGGACACAGTGGATCTTTGCACAGGTTGCAGCTTGCTTCTTTTGCTGGCACCTTGGCTATGTTCAGTTGAATTTTCGGTTTCAGCTCGACTTTTGGTTTCAGCTCAGCTTTTGGTGTCAGCTCAACTTTTAGTTTCAACTCAGCTTTTGGCTTCAGCTCAATTTTTAGCTTCAACTCAGCTTTCGGTTTCAGCTCAACTTTTGGTTTCAACTCAACTTTTGGTTTTAGTGCCGCTTTCGGTTTCAATTGAGCTTTTGGTTTTAGCTCTGGTATGGGTTTAGGCTTTGGAACGGGTTTAGTTTTTGCTGCAAGCTTGCTCAGAATATTCTGCCCAGGACGTGGGAGCACTTTCTGTGCGACTAATCCGTTATATTTATCGGCCAGTGCCGCGCCCGTGGAAACCGCTGCCTGTACTGCAGCAACATCACCGGACACTATTATTGTCATCCAGCCACCGCCTTTACAGGTTTCGATATCGACTATCGTGATAGCAGCGCTCTTCGCCATTGCATCGGCAGTGTTGATCGCCAATGCGAATCCTTTTACTTCTAATAAACCGAGTGAGACTTTCACCTTCATTCTCCTAACTGGTGAGATTCCTGTTTAAACGGAATCCCCTTAATTAATCGGGCAGCGTTATTTCCTAGATCTCTAAGCGCTAACTTATCGGTTAACGCCGATGCTTCCATATTGAACAGTGGTTGCTGTTCGGGAAGGTTTTTATGATGTATGACCATCTTGTTACTAGTGCAGGCAATACCAACAGCCAAAGCTGAAGTTTGCGCTGCTGAATAAGCGCGTGAGATGACATCGTCAGTGTTACTTTCATTCAACAGTTTGTAGGGAATACCTTCTTCTTCAATGCCAAACAGAACCTCTTGCCAAACTTCTGGTAATTCAGCACTTTCCATACTGATCAAAATAGATGGCTTGCTTTCGAAATAGATACTCACTAGCTTTCTCCATTAATATGAGAGAGGACAAGACCCGTCGCTACTGCATTTCTTGGACCTTCACTGCCACGTACGTTGCCTTGTCCTGCTACTAGGTTGTAGTGGGCTAGTGCATTGGTTACCAACTGAGGTGTTTCGAAGTCAAGAGATGAGCCTCCTACTAGAACAACAAACGGAATATCACGAATATTGCCAGTGGGGCTTACTGACATAAGGGCCCTTAGTGAGTTAGTCACAAACACTCTGGATTTAGCGCTCCGACGAATGGCTTTTACTTTTTCCAGTGTATGGTCCGCTTCAAGAGGAATAAAATTACTCTCTTTAACCACTACAACCCGTGCAAATAATTCGGCTGGGAGGTTTTTTTCAAAAAACTGGACGGTGCCGTCTTCATGGCGAATGTGGAAAAGGCTTTCCACTTTTGCTAAGGGATAACGCTTGATATCTTCTGCTAGGTAGCGATCCTCTAGCCCTAGTTCTGCAGCTATGATCATGGTGACCATTTCACCGGCCCCCGCGAGATGAATGGCTATAATGTCACCTTTTGCATTTATGATGGAAGCGTCGGTAGAACCCGCGCCTAAGTCAAGAATAGCCATCGGTTTATCGGTTCCCGGTGTGGTAAGAGCACCAAGAATAGCGGCTTCTGCCTCTGCACCACCAATCTGAACATCAATATTTAACGTGTGGTGGATCTCTTCTGCAATACGTGCCATTTGTAGATGATCTGATTTCACCATGGAGGCGATACCGACAGCGTGCTCAAGAGAGAACTCACCAGCTAGGCCGCCTTTTACATTAACTGGTACAAAAGTATCTACCGCCAGCAGGTCTTGTATAAAGACTTCGGCACAGGGTTTGTTGGTGAGTTCTGCCATGATCTGGCGAACGTTTTCTAGCATTCCGCCAATATTAGTCCCCGCCTCACCCGTTACGTTGTTAAGGGATTTACAGGAAGAAACGGCGTCCATAATGGCGTCGCTGCCCTGAGTGATATCGATGACAATGGCTTTACCTTCACTAAATAGGGTGAGAGATCCTGCTGGGATGGTACGAGCCTTTACATCTCCCTCTGGGGTTTTAACGACCACAGCAGAGCGTGTACCCATTAGAGCACGGGCAACTGGCACCACGTTCTTTGTCTCTTCTGGAGTCAGTTCAAACATGGTGGCAATGCCGTATGGATTGGAGAGGGTTTTAATCACTTGACCGGTGAATGCGACTTCAATGGCGGCTTTCATTCCCATTGGTACTTTCTCGATAAAAGCCACCTCATCAACAATGGGGATCACTTTATCCAGACGGTTGTTCACCAACACTCCGTCGTCTTTCTGGAGAATGGCTCCGACTATGTTGTAACCTGCTTGCTGTGCTGCGTTTATCATGGCAGCTACATCAGCAAAATCAATTTCACGTGGTACCACAACTATGTATGGTCGTGTGTTGTCCTTAGTCAACAGATCATCGAATGTGATGGTTGTGCCGACACCAACCCCGAGACCGCCTGGGGTCTTAGGGTTGTGACCAATCATGGTAGATTCGGTGATGATTGTTTCGGTAATCATCTCCATCGCTACATCACCAATCACTGGTGTGGCTTCATTGATACGGATCAGGTCAAGATCGCTAACGGTCAGACCTGCCTTCTCAACAACCTGGTTAAGCGCTTTGTATATGCCCACAAGGTTCTGTTTAGTACCTTTGATCCCTGTGGTTTCTGTTAGTGCACTCGCGATAAAGACGGGTTCTCCCCTAGCCGATTTTCTTGCAAGAGCAACTTCTGTGGAAGAGTTACCTATATCAACACCAACTACATATGTCATAACTTAACCTATTGTTTTTAGTTATCGCCTTTTAGCTTCTTACGCTCTTCGTAACGTATCGCCGCTTTTCTAACAAAACCAGCGCAGATAGTTGCCTGATATTTGCTCTCTAGTTCCTGAGCAATATCGAGTAGCTCTTGTTTGCTAGAGCGAAAAGGGCGGAGGGCGTTGTAGATTTCAAGTACACGTTCGTCTTCTACTACTGTGAGTTCAGCTGCACGCTCAAAATTGACTGCGAGTAACTCACGTCCTGCACTGCGTGCAATCTGTGCTTGCATACGCAATATTTCAGGTGTTATACGTACATCCTGGCTGGTAACACTACCGTTAAGTACGTTTTCAAGAGTGACAGCATCAAGGGTTTTACCCGTTGCAGTTTTTACCCAGTCAGGATGTTTTTCTGCAAGCGGATAGTCACTAATCGACAGCTTAGTTGTTGAGTGAGGAGCGGTTGTGGCTACAGGGCCAGGGCCTTGTTGACCACTCATTTTTGTCAGCACATCACGAACCATAGATTCAATTGCTTCTGAGTTCATTGTTATATCCTTAGTTAAATGGCTAGCTGAAGCTCAATCGCAGGTTTACCAATCACTACGTGTTTGGTTTCTTTGATGTGTAGTAGAGCAGACTTTGCCTGATACTTAGGGCGAGCCATCTGATCATTCAGCGTAGGAACCGGCTGTGGGGTTTCGCCTTTAGCGTACTTCGCCGCGTTTTTACCAATCTGTCGATAGGTTTCCAACGTTAGAAGTGGTGCCTGGGAGAATAGCTCCAAATTAGACAGCGGAGGCAGTCCTTTTTGGTGAATAACCGTGGTTCCTTTTGACTGGATACCTATGCAGATCCCAGAACCACAGAGGTTCTCGCCTTCTACAGCGTTAAATGCAACATCAGAAGATTTATAGCAACGGATAATGCGTGCACTTAAACCTTCTTCTTCAATGCCAGCGACAAGCTCGCGAAGAATTGCAGGATGTGGAACGCCTACGATGCTCTTTATTTGAGATACACCGAACGCGGGTCCAACCGCAATTACAATCTCATCAGGTTTTGTGCTTCGCTTTGCTTCACCAATTTCTGTCAGAAAGTTACTCGTTGTCGCTTCTGACGCTTTGAACGACACTGCCTGAGGTTGACCCTGTACAGGCATATTGCTGATCACATTTTCAATAATCTGACGCAATAGTTTTTCATTGATTTCCATGATCAGTCTCCTTAACCCAACTCATTCGGATCAATAGCAGCCGGGATGTTTTTGATCTGTTCCCAACGCTCTTCTTTCATCTGATAACCGGTAGATGGACCTGCGTAATCGTTGAGATCATTCACCGCAGAAATAACCTTGTTATTGCTGTCAATGATTGCGGAAGTGTGCAGGTAGTCACCAGCTATTTTTGCTTTTTGCAGCTCAAGTACAGCTTCGGCAACATCAGTAAATCCACCTTCATGAAGAGCCTTAATCACTTCAAGACTGGTTCGGTCTTTATCAATGATCTCCTGAGCGGCTTTAATATCTTCGACGATATTTCTTTCAAGGCAGTCTTTTGAGCCGTGTGCATAGGTAGCGGCCGTGACTTCTTCATCAGTAATCGTTGGCAACCCCATTCCTTTGAAAACAGCCTGAAGTGCGCGAGTCGCTTTATTACGAATAGCGATAACTTCGTCTTCAGTAACTGGATTCATTGACCCATCAACTTTCAAATCTCGCTGGAGTACGAGATAGTCATCGTAGTCTTCCGCATCCTGATTTGAACCTGCGAACATGTTGTCGTAGTTCGGTACCGAAGAGTAACCAGAAGAGATAAAGTCAGTGCCAGGTAATAACTGCATTAACAGGCGGGCAGTACGACGGATATCTGAATGAGAGAAAGTCTGATCGTTACCAGAAGCACACTCAAGATCCAGTGCCATACAGATAAGATTTTCTGCCAATACAGCACGAACACCAGAAGGAACTGCTGTTGAAATACCAATACAGCTGATAGAACCATTTTGCAGACCCTGTACACCCGCTGCTTTAGTGATGTAAATACAGCGAGATTCCAGGTAAAGCATAGATTTACCTTCAGCGTACCCCATTTGAACTTCTGCACCAGTACCTGAGGTAAAGCGCATTTTAATGCCGCGAGAAGCGTATGAAGAGGCTAAGAACCCTTTAGACCAAGGAGTATCATCACCATCGGTAAATACAGGTTCAGTACCATAAACAGAGATGGTTTCAGCATAGGCGGTATGACCAAGCATACCTAGTTTTAACTCAGTGGCTTCTTCCAGTGCACATTGTGTCAGCACACCAGGGCGGCCCACTTGAGAACCAACCAGAAGGGCGATAGCATTAAATGGAGCATAACGTGCTACTGCTACCGTTGTTTCCTGTTCATCGAAACCACGAATAGCGGCTTCTGCAGCATCAGCAGCAATCTGTACAGGATTATCTTTAACATTAGTGACGTGTGCTTGTTGAGATGGTGTTTTTCTTGCGCGCATTTTCTGCACAGCCATCATCATTTCAACCACATTCATTTTAGACACAACATTAACAATTTTTGCTGGTGTCATCGATGTCGTGAGGGGAATGATCTCTTTACGTGGAACATTCGGATCACAAAGCATGTTTGCCAGTTTTACCGAGTCCATCGCCATTACTTTTTCTGCATTGGCAAGGTTGATACCATACTCTGCGATAAAATGGTCAATCAGATCAAACTCTGATTTTTTTTTACCATCCAGTTCGACTACTTCACCACTGACTATTTTGATAGATGGAGAAGGATCGTTAGGGCTATCCATAGCGATAAAGCCCTCTTCAACCCACTCTTTTACAAAGCCATCCTGGTTAATCGGACGCTTTTCTAATACTTCAAATCGTTTAGATCTCATGGAACGGACCCCTGCAATTTTTTAGATGTAAGAAGGACGGCTGCTTGTTGGCTCGTCACCCATAGTAGCAAGTAAAGTTTTACCCACTTCACGTGCAGAGATAACAGCCTGACGCACAGCTCCAGAATCACCAGAGATAATTAAGATGACTTCGTTACTGAAGCTTGTGCCACGGGCTGGAGAGTTATATGCAATTGTCTCAACATTTGCTGATTTCACTGCTGTATCTGCCATCAATACACCAACGGCTGCAGGCGCACCGACGATAACGCCACATGCTTTACCTAAGGGAGCGCCAAATGCTTTTTCCAGTGCATAACTGGCACGAGCGCTGTACTGAAGTTCGATATGGCCGGCTTCATTTCCGTAAACATCACCGAAGGTACGGTCAAGTTCTTTCAATGCAACTTCGATTGCTCGGCGCACATCAGAAACATCATCACCACCAAATATAATGAGTGAGCCGTGACCTGCACCGCCCTTGGTATCTCTTGGTAATTCAATAGAAATGACTTCAGTATTGGTTCCTTTGACCGCTTCATCTGCTGCCATAATGTGAGGACCTGCACCAGTACGAGCACCTAATATGCCGATGGAACGATAACTTTTTTCAAGTTTCATCGCAGTGAGTACTGCACTGTCTACGTTTGCTATAACTAAGCCTATGGTATCGCCCAAAGTATTCGTTCCGACAAACTCAGTTAAACCACATTTCTTTTCCATTTTTTTGCCTCGTTCAATATCTTGCTGGCCAGGTGGCGTTGCGTCACTGTGATTTTTGACTTTAGCCATAACCTGAGCCATGACTTCGTCGACCAGGTTGCTGTCCATTATTCAATTCCTTTAGGTAAAATCTTTTCAACGTCAGTATGTGGACGTGGAATGACATGGGTCGCGACAATTTCACCAACATTCGCTGCAGCGGCTGAACCAGCGTCTGTAGCTGCTTTAACTGCACCCACATCACCGCGAACGATGACAGTGACTAGACCAGATCCGATCTTTTCGTATCCAACCAGTTGTACGTTTGCTGACTTAACCATTGTGTCAGCGGCTTCTATAGCGGCAGTTAAACCTTTAGTTTCTACCATGCCCAATGCTTCTTGTTGCATAAGTGACCTCTTTAATTTTTCTGTTGTTGATAAATGATAAGAACTCGCTCTTACAATATATTCCCAGTGAGATGGAAAAAATTGTCATATGACGTGATAAAAAATGATAAAAACTGTGCTGCTGACGAGAAAAAATTACGCTAGATTAGTGATAAGCTTTTGTAAATTAAGTTATTTTATTTTAATCGTGTATGTAAAGAAATCAATAAGTCAAAGTTTGATAATTGAGAGCTAGGTCGAGTTTTCCGAGTAAGTACAAGGCAAGTCGCACTTTTGGATTGTGAAAAAGACAAGAATTTTGCTTTTTATAAATATTTATTAATACAAGTTAAAACAAATGGATAGGTTTATTTTGCTAGATCTCAATGGTGATAAAATCATATAGATACATAGTAATGTTGTGTTGTATTTGCAAGAAGAAGACAAAAAATTAGCATGATGTTGTCGTATATTCGATGGCTATACCATTGGTATAAGTAACAGGCCGTTTGATCCGGTAAGCGCGCAGTCGAGAACTCATCCGAATTGAACATATTAGTATTTTACTATTCAGCTCTTAACCATTAGGAGAGTGCTGATTTATATTTCGCAAAGGATTAATTATGGATCACACATTAAGAGGACAGTGTATTTCTGAGTTCTTGGGCACAGGTTTATTCCTGTTTTTCGGAGCTGGCTGTTTGGCAGGGTTGAAAGTTGCTGGGGCTTCTTTGGGTTTATGGGAGATATGTATTATTTGGGGACTGGGCATTTCGCTAGCTGTCTATGTTAGTGCGGGTATTTCTGGTGCACACTTAAATCCTGCTATTACACTGGGGCTATGGCTGTTCGCTAACTTTGAAGGTAAAAAAGTATTGCCATACATGCTATCTCAAACCGCGGGAGCATTTTTTGGCGTAGCAATGTGCTATTTAATCTATGTTGATCTGTTTGTCGCTTACGAACAGGCCGAAGGGATGATACGTGGCAGTGAGGAGAGCCTCTATCTTGCTAGTATATTCAGTACATATGCTCATGAGGGTATTTCA
>JBAHZX010000125.1:0-8466 GCA_037132815.1 Shewanella sp. | reverse complement strand
CTACCCATGAAGAACCTTGTTTTTATGTTAAAAAATGGCCATTTCACTCAGGCTGAACAAAAATATAACTAAAAATCCATTTTCGTTCCATTTCAAACGGTTTTTTTCGCCATTTGACATAATTAACTGTTCACTACAGCCCCTGCACTGATAGAATAATCACACCATCCAGAACCATTAGGACTCCCTATGAGCCTTGAACTACTGTCCAAGCTGGAGACAAAAATCCAAGCAACACTTGAAACTATTGAACTATTAAAAATGGAGCTTGAAGAAGAGAAGCAAAAAAGTATTAGCCTAACTGAACAAAACCAACAACTGAGCCAAGACCTTAATTCTTGGACCGAAAAAGTTACCGGACTCGTTGGCTTGCTCAATGAAGAAATTAGTTAGCACTGGAATCTGCTACAGGGTCAACCTCTAAACTGCTTTCATAACATGGGCGGAGATTCAAGCTATCTTCGCTTCGTTAGTTTGAGCCTCAATTAATGCATTAAGCTCTATAATGGCTTGTTTTACTTGCGGTAAGCTCTTCCTGGGTAATAAAAACCTCCCTTTTTCAAACTCTAAACGACCTAGATCTTTTACCCAGATCACTCCAGATAAAAAAATACGTGCATGTTTCACGATAAGTTTTGGTGCATAGATAGGAAAAATTCTCACATGAACTCCTTTAACCACTTATGATTTGCTTAAATTAGACAGTTTTTTTACCATGAGAGTTTCATTAATAATTATTATTTTTTGTAAATAATTTAAACAGTATGCTTATCAGAGCTATAAGCTAATTAATATTTTATATTGTCAGCTGCCAGTAAGTTGACACCCTGCGAGATTAAACTGGTTGCTCAAGATAAACGGAGTTCTAAGACGATCTCAATCCAAGAATAAATCGACATAATGCTTTATGATGAGAAGCCAGACATAAAAAAAGAGCCATGAGGCTCCTTTATTAAATCTGACTTAAGCTGTTTTATTTCATCGAAGTCAGGTAGTAGGCAATGTCGAGAAGCTCGTCATAAGACTTGATCTCGCCAGTTTCAACTCGGTATTTGCCATTAACCACCAAGGCTGGTACACCAGAAATTTTCGCATTACTTGTTGCTCGTTTCATTTGAGCCATTTGAGCACTGACCATAAATGAATTAGCAGCGGCATCGAAATCTTTACCTTCTACGCCATTGGCAATAAACAGCTTACGTATATCATTGCGACTAGTGAAGTGTTCCTTCTTATCATGTATAGCGGAAAAAATAGCCTTCTCTATCTTATCTTCAATTTTTAACTGATAAGAAACTGCAAAAGCACGAGACATTTCGATACCCATCTCTTTACCTATAAATTCCACATGATTTTGTTTGAATACAACACCATCAGGAAGGTTAGCCTTAATTTTAGGCACTTCAGTCTTGGAGAAATTATAGCAATGACCACAGTAGAATGAGAAAAACTCGGTGATTTGAGGTTTAGCCGTCGCAGGTCCCTGATTAATCACTGTGTAGTGAACACCTTCTTCATAATCTATAGCCATGGCAGCTACAGGGGCCATTAATAAAGTTAGGGCAATCAATATTGCTTTTTTCATGATAATTCCTTTTTTCGCGCGTTAAGCAGCGTGTTCTTAAATAATTTGAAGAGTAACATAATGTTCTTTCGAGTATATCTCAAGAGTATAAGTTCATTTTTTTGTTACAAAATGAGCTTTAAAACAACTTACTAGTCTCAATAGTTTGGGATCAAACTCAGTGCAGGCTCATTCAAGATTGCCAATTGCTCCTTAAATGAGAGGATCTGCTGCTCCCAATATTTCTCTTCTGCATACCAAGGAAAATTCATCGGGAATGCTGGATCTTCCCAGCGACGACTGAGCCAAGCATTATAGTGCAACATACGCATAGCCCTTAATGGCTCAATCAGCCTTAGCTCTTTAGCATCAAATTCGCAAAACTCTTCGTAAGCTTCTAGTAAAATTTCTAACTGAAGTTGCCTCTGTGAACTATCACCGGTGATCATCATCCACAGATCTTGAATTGCTGGCCCCGTACGTGCATCATCTAAATCGACAAATCCTGGCCCATCGGGAGTCCACAAAATATTACCTGGATGAAGATCACCATGTAAACGTATATGCTTGGGACTTTGCTGGTTCCATATCTCTTTTGATTTATCTAATACCTGTTCGACAATTGTGAAATATGGTAATATCAAAGATGATGGTACATGTCCAGATTCCTTCAACCAAAGCAGAGACTCATCGCCTAATACTTGTGGATTCACGAGATCCCTATGGACAAACTGTCCCCGCTTCGAGTATTGATGGATACGACCAATAAAGCGCCCTGTTGCTTCTAGCTGCTCTAAGTTATCCACCTCAAACGCACGACCACCAATAGAAGGAAACAGGGCAAACCTGAAACCTTTGAACTCATGCAATGAGCGTTCATTGATGATCAACGGCGTCGCAATTGGTATCTCTTCATCGAATAACGCCTGGGAAAAATCATGTTCCTCTTGGATTTGAGCATTACTCCAACGCTCTGGACGATAAAACTTCACCACATAACGCACACCGTTATCACAACGAAACTGATAAACTCGATTCTCATAACTATTGAGTGCTAATAACCCAGTCTCTGGAAATATATCTAAGCTTTCGATTGCATCTAAGATAAGATCTGGGGTTAATGCCTGATAATGAAAACCCGATCCTGTTTGAACTAGACTCATAATAACTTCCTCAACAAACGCTCTAAATACTCTAGCACCTCAAACTCAGATTTGCTCTCAACACAGAGCCAGCAGATATCAGCATAAAACTCATAATTGAGTTGTATATGGGTACCTTCAAATATGAGCAACCATTGATGTCTATCGGCTCCATCATGGCGCTCTATGATTCTGGCATCCATGGCCGTCGCTAGCGGTTCGGCAAAAAGATGAAACTGCTCAAAGTCGATTTTAGCTTGTATAGACAAGCTTTTCGCTACGGGATCGAGTTCTAATAATGCTAATCTCATCAAAACGCCAATTTATCTACAAATTTCTCGCAACTTAACGCTTTATCTTGGATAGCGACACATTGAAAGCCACATTGATAGTAGCCTGTTCCTGAGTCACTCAGCTTAACCATACCAGCGCCCTTCATCAGGCACTGATCTAATTCAGAGTAATAACCTGAGATATTTTCACTTTGCTTGGCTCCTTGGGGGAGTTCTCTAGTATCAGCATAATAGAATAATGTCCATTCTGGGCTTTGCGTACAAGCAGTAAAAAATAACAACAGCCCCAATAGAACTAGCTTGCGAACTCTCATAACAACTCCATAAATACCTTCAAACCTCAAAAAGCCAATAAAAAAGGCGAAACTTAGTTCCGCCTATTTTACACTTGTTATACCCGCTTGGGTAAACGCGTTATTTCAATGATTTCGCCTTGGCCTTCTCGATACGTGTGATACGCCCTTCGAAACCCGTCACAGTACCATCGTTCAAGCCATACTCTATAGCTTTACGACAAACATCGATAGCACTATCAAACTCACCACAATCATTGAGTAGAGTAGATAGATGCATGAAACCTAGCCCCTTGTGTGATGATGAAGGCTCGAGCACTGCAAAAAGTGATAAATAATATGGTAATAATGCCACGCCGTATTCACGATACTGAGTTTGCTTACGTTGCTTATAACACTCGGAAATAGCATCAAGTAATCCTGTATGTTTTATAGTATTATCTGACGCGCTACGGTATTCGGATAATGCCACTGTTAACTTTTCGTTTGCCCAAGTCTCATCTGTGAATGCCACCATAGTAATATTAGATTCAGTTTCTGCTGGCTCTCCAGCTAGAGTACCCTCTGCTTCAGGCGTGGCCAGCTCAGGCTCAGCAAGATCTTTAACTCTGGGAGTTTCCTTGGTATCAAAACTCAACCCTTCATCTAATGACTCTGTCATTTCAACAACTTCTGACTCGGTTTTGTCGACGTTTTTATTAATACCTTCAGCAGTGACTTGCTCTTCAGTCACTCGCTTCTCAACCTTAGAATCAACATCAGTATCTAAAATATCATTAGCCTTAGATGCGTTGAAGATCTCTTTTTCAGCAGGCAGACTCGCTTGCTCTTGTTCATCTTCCGCCAGCCTCTTAGTACGTTTGTACAAATAAATACCTAAAACAACCAGAAAAATAATCGCTATATATTTCATTGTCTTCCACCAGTGATTGAACTATGCCAAATGTCAGGCCACATATTTCCTACCCATGTATAGATATTATTAATTCATTCTCTTACTATAAATCAAGTGTTTATATGTTTTTTTAGCTATTTTTGTTAATTTCTAGGCCTTAGGCGCTATTATTGACAGTGATTTATCTGTATTTACATTTTCCTCAGGTAAAAAATAATGAAGGTTACAAGCAAATAATCGGCAATTTTGTGCACTTCTTCATAGTTTAAAGAACCGCTTTGAGACTCTCTCAAATGAAGCGATATAATAACCGAGTAAATTACTAAGGTACTTTAAGGGAAGAATATGGCAAATACAGAGCGACTCAACGGCAAATTACTTCGTGAATATCAAACCATCGCAGCCATGGTCAAAATATATTGTAAAGCCCATCATAACGCCGAGCTCGTTTCAAACTGCCAAGAATGTCAAGAATTCCTCACCTATGCCTACACCAAGCTTGACCGTTGCCCATATGGACAAGGTAAGCCAACCTGTAATAAATGTCCGGTTCATTGCTACAAGCCCCATATGAAAGAAAAAGCAAGAGAGATCATGATATTTGCGGGCCCAAAAATGTTACTGCCCCATCCAATTATGGCACTACGTCATTTATTATCGGGCCGTGATCAGGTACCAGGTAAGCCCCCGGCTAACCAATCAAACCGCCATCAAAGAAAAAATCATGAAGTTCAATAGTATAGCCTCATATTTTTACTCGTTTCAGCGGACTATAATTTACAAAAGGCGACAAGAATTGATATTAATCTAAATGGGTAAACGTCCCCGCCAAAGCACCCAAAATAGTTAAATGTAATCTATTAAAGCTTCGATGTACTTACTATCGTGTGATTACTGGTTATCACTGTTGAGCGGCCTTCATTGTTTCACCATAATCAAGCTAAATTAATAGTCTCTATTTTTGACTATCTTCATTTAAGCCTGAGTCGTTTTACGTTATTGTAACTAAGATAAAAATAACTAAAACTAGGCATATAAAGGATCAAGATGAGAAAGCCATATCCAACTTCTACGCTTGCAGTGATCACTGCGGGCCTCTTACTAACCACATCATATTCAATGGCATCAAACCGAAGCCATCAGATAACTACAGATGATTTCTTCAATATAGGTAATATGAGTAGTGTACAGCTTAGCCCTAATGGCAAACACGCACTCTGGCTTGAGTCTCGTTGGGATAAAGAATTAGATGCAACGCAAAAAGACCTATGGACCGTTAATACTAAGACCCGTCAGACAACACGACTCACTTTTACCAATGAGAGCGAATCTAGCCCGCAGTGGAGTCCAGATGGCACTTACATTTATTACTTGAGTAAAAACACCCTTGCAGATGACCAAGCCCCCTCCAATGGTAAAAATCAGATATTCAGAATGAGTAAGGACGGCGGTGAAGCTGTACCTCTTACCAAGGAAACCGAAGGGGTTAGCGCCTTCTCTGTAAGCAGTGATGGTAATAGCCTCTACTTTCTTACCAGTAAAACAGTAAAAGATAAAGATCTATGGGCAGGCATGCGCACCGACCATGATAAACCTGAATATGGCCATGGTGAACGTAAGACCAATCCACTTTATAAACTCGATCTACAGCATTTTAAACAACAGCTCGTGTTAGACGATGACAAGGTCGTATGGCAATTCAGCGTCAATAGCGATGGCAGTAAGATAGCCCGTATTACCACATCAGATAATAAACTGGTCAACCTAGAAGGCTGGTCGAATATTGAGATCTATGACACTGAAAACCAGACCAATAAGGTTCTGGCTGACACCGCTTGGCGCGAACAAGCCCCGTCTCCCTACGGCTGGTTACTTGGCTTGGACTGGCACAGCGACAACCAGCAACTCGCATTCAGAATTGACTTCGATGGACACCCTGGAAAGCTCTTTGTCAGTAATACGGCGAAAGACTCATTACTTGAGATTAGTCCCCCCGATGATGTAACCCTAAACGCAGCTAATATCCATTGGCGCCCCAAGAGTGATGAAATTTGTTATCGCGGCGCCGATCATGCCCGTTTAAAACTGTTCTGCACCGAGGTCGATGACGATGAACAGGGCGACACCCGTACTGTGATCAAGGGAGATCTGGTCATTGGCAGCTACAGTTTCAGTCAAAACGGTAAGCATCTCGCCTTCAGCCATAATGGGCTTGATCATTTCTATGATCTGTTTATTGCCGACACCAATAGCAAGCGCGCTAAATATAAACGCATAACCAATATTAACCCTCAGGTCGATAGCTGGATATTACCGCAGATCCAGATAGTAAAGTGGCAAGCACCAGACGGCACTAACGTTGAGGGAATATTAGACCTTCCTGCTGGATATAAGAAAGAAGACGGCCCCCTACCATTAATCGTGCAGATCCACGGCGGACCAACCTCAGCCACACCCTATGCACTACAACACAGATCTTATGGCCGCTCGACATTTACCGCAAAAGGCTGGGCGTTACTGTCACCAAACTATCGTGGTTCCACCGGCTACGGTGATAAATTTCTAACCGACTTAATTGGCAAAGAGCATGATATCGAAGTCAAAGACATCATGGCTGGCATCGATCAATTGATTGCCGATGGCATTGCCGATGGCGATAAAATGGCCGTAATGGGCTGGAGTAACGGGGGATACCTTACCAACGCCATCATCAGTTCAAACACCCGCTTCAAAGCGGCAAGCTCAGGTGCAGGTGTATTTGACCAACGCTTGCAATGGATGCTTGAAGATACCCCTGGCCATGTAGTCAACTTCATGGAGGGCCTCCCTTGGGAGCAGCCAGATGCTTACACCCATGGATCTTCACTGACCCATGCTGATAAAATAAAAACACCGACACTGATCCACATAGGAGAAAATGATCAACGCGTACCAGTCGGTCATGCACAAGGTCTTTACCGCGCCCTCAAACATTACCTGGATATACCGGTTGAACTCATAGTCTATCCTGATGAAGGTCACGGGTTAAGCAAGTATCAGCACAGAAAAACCAAGATGGAGTGGGATCAAAAATGGTTCGAACATTATGTTCTGGGCCAGGCTATCGATTAAATGTTTAAGGCTAAAGAGCGCAACCCAGTGTCGTTTCTAGCCTGAATACAAACTGACAATTAAGAGAAACCACCTATTTTTTAGGCTGTTTTTCTTTTACAGTATTCTATTTCTCTTCATAGCTGGGTATGCTCTACCCCAATTGTTTTCAAAACGGAGTCCAAAATGAAAAACTTTATTTCTATCATCGCCACTGCATGTGTCCTTGTCGCCAGCTTGCTTATGTCTCAAGGTGTCCTAGCCGAAGAAAGCTATACCGAGGCGATTACCAACTTCAAGCAGGCTAATGATACCCATAAGTTTTTCGATAACGCCTACGGTTATGCCATCTTTCCTACCGTAGGCAAAGGTGGGTTCGGCATCGGCGCCGCATACGGCAAGGGACGAGTGTTTAAAGGCAGCGCCTACACAGGTGATACCAGCCTGACTCAGATATCCATTGGATTTCTGATTGGCGGTCAAGCTTATAGCGAGATCATCTTCTTTAAAAATGCCGACTCTTATAATGAGTTTACCAGCGGCAGTTTCGAGTTTAGCGCTCAGGCTTCGGCTGTAGCCATCACTATAGGTGCTAACGCCCAAGCAGGCACTACTGGGAACTCCAGCAGTGCAGGTAAGTCAGCCGCCAAAGCTTCATACATTAATGGTATGGCGGTTTATACCTTGGCGAAGGGCGGCTTGATGTTTGAAGCCGCATTAGCCGGACAGTCATTCACCTTCGAAGAGAAGTAAAACGAGCAAAACCAAGAACCTCAGATTTTAATTCTGAGGCCTGCTATTATTTGTTGTAAGTACCTGAGTATAAAATTACCACAAATTAGCTCATTATTTAAACGCTGGTATCGTTTACACTTTTAATCTTGCATTAAAGTCACGATCCCGTATAAATACCTACTGAATTTACTCATTATTTTTTATATGAAACAAGTTAGAAGTCTGTTAGACCATGAGTTCACCACGCTGGAAGAAGCATTCAAAAATCATCCTAAACATCGCTGTAGAATTAGAGCTCATGCGATATTGAGTAGTTATCATGGATTCAGTCTCAAGCAAATGGCTAAAATATTATTGGTGAAATCCGACACTGTATCTGGGTGGATAGATCTATGGTTTGATTTGGGGATCACCTTCCTCTATGACGGTAAGCGAACTGGACGGCCAGAAATCT
>JBAHZX010000050.1:0-9834 GCA_037132815.1 Shewanella sp. | reverse complement strand
GTGATATTTTGCTATCGCTGTTACAACCGATGGCTTCACTTTCAAGTCAATGCCCGTTGTCGTCAAGCGCCTTGCGGCTTCTAACTGATAGGTATTGGCAATAATCCGCGCGAGTGCCTCTTGGACACCTTCAAAATTACCGATAGAAATGCCGAATTGATGCCTGACATAGCTATAAGCCGTCGTTGTTTTCGTTGCCATGTGACCAGAAGCTGTCGCCAGTGCAGGTAATGAAATCCCCCGCCCTGCTGATAAACACTCCACCAACATACGCCAACCTCTACTTGCATATTGAGGTCCACCTATGATCCAATCCAACGGAATAAACACATCTTTCCCTTGAGTCGTGCCATTCATAAATGCCATATTAAGTGGGTTATGTCTCTGCCCTATCTTCACACCCGCATGATCTGTCGGTATTAAGGCACAGGTGATCCCTAAAGATTCTTTGTTACCTAATAGCCCGTCAGGATCTCGCATCTGAAAAGCAAGACCAAGTACTGTAGCTACCGGAGCCAAGGTGATGTAACGTTTATCCCAATTCAGTTTAAGGCCTAAAACCTCTTCACCTTCGAACTTATGGCGACAAACGATGCCTTCATCTGGAATAGCACCTGCATCGGATCCGGCCTCAGGTCCTGTCAGTGCAAAACATGGAACGGCTTCCCCTGTGGCAAGCTTAGGTAACCAATATTCTTTCTGTTCCAATGTACCGTAATGAGTGAGTAGCTCACCTGGACCTAAAGAGTTGGGCACCATCACAGTAACAGCTGCACTGACGCTGCGACTAGCAAGTTGGCTGACTATGGTAGAGTTAGCATATGCAGAAAACGCCTTGCCGCCATACTGCTTAGGAATTATCAAGGCGAAAAATCCTTCATCCTTAAAATATTGCCAAAGTTCGGCTGGCAGGTCTTTTCGTTTTTGCACGATATCATAATCATCGATCATGGTCAGCGCTGTTACTACCTGATTATCAATAAAGGCTTGCTCTTCTACACTGAGCTTTGGTTTACCATAGCTATGTAAAGTCTCCCAATTGGGTTGACCTCTGAAAAGTTCTCCTTCCCACCAAACATCTCCGGCCTCCATTGCTTCCTTTTCTGTGTCAGATAAAGGTGGGAGCACTTTCTTGAAAAATGAAAAAATAGGACGGGTAATGAATTGCATTCTGATACTTTTGATAAAAAATAGAACAATAATGATCAAAAGTGTAAGTATAAAAAGAGTCATAATTTTACCTTTGGTTTTATTGGCCCTTAGTCTCAGGGGTTACTGGAACCGTAACGCCAGCTGAAAGATAAGGAATGACTTTACGTATAACAGCTTCAATATCATTATGCTCACCAAAATCAGCCGCCGCTATTTCAGTTAACGCTTCAGCTGAAGCCATGGTGAAAACTATGGTGCCTAAAGTAAAATGTAAACGCCAGAACATCTCCGCTGGGGGAATATGAGGCGCACTGTTAGCTACCGCTTTTACAAATTGATTGAGATGCTCACTGTAATGTGTGGTAATAAACCACCTTAGGTGCCCCTGACTCTCAATATATCCCCTGCCAAGCAGTTGTAAAAAGGTACGAGTCCCTTCAGACCTAACTTGATCAAGGTCTAATAAAGGCTTGACTAAAATTGAAAATATATCATTAATCGATGCATCTTCGTCAGAACGCTGTAATTTATCGATTTCAAATGAAGCGGCTGGCATAAAAACATCGAGGAACCGTGCCAAAACGGCTCGTATCAACTCTTTTTTTGAACCAAAATGATAATTAACTGAAGCCAGATTCACTTCAGCCTTACTGGTGATCAGACGTAATGAAGTCTCAGAAAAGCCTCGCTCTGCAAATAGTTTTTCAGCAGCATCCAGTATCCTTGTTTTTGTATCTGATCTATTCGACATTCCGTAACCTTCAACTTTAATTTAAACGCACGTTTAAATTAAACGCTGATTCATATATTGTCAAACAAAATTAATCGTCAATTGAAAGTTAGAGCAAGATTTACACTCTGTTTCTCATCTTTTGCTCGTTATTTCACTCCCACTCAGTACAAGTAAGTTAAAGAGATCTTAAACTGAATATTAGGAAGATAAAAGAATCGGCCACAAGCGACCGAGTTTTAAGATAGTCCAAAGCTTTATCGCAAACAATAAAGCTAACAAAGCCTTGAAAAGCCAATGCTAGATAATCTCGACTAAGCTTCGCCCAGCCAACACTATCCAGCATGGGGGCAAGCCCCGAGATTTTCGCTACGCGCTGTTAAACACACATAGAGAGAAGTGAAGATAATTTTTATCCTGCCACTAAATACCATGTACCAGGAAATGTTCTTTATACTTAATATTTTTCTACCTCATCTTACAGCTCTATAAGTTACTGTATTAGGCATTTCCGTTTACCTTCATGTTTAATTCGGCAGCAAAATTAAGCATTCTATCCAAGGGGATTAACGCACTTTGTCGTAACTCATCATCGACAAAAACTTCATGTTGGCTGGTTTCTGTTGCCATCAATGATGCTTCAATTGCCTCTAAGCCATTCATAGCCATCCAGGGGCAATGAGCGCAACTCTGACAGGTGGCACCATTGCCGCCTGTTGGTGCCTCAATCAGTATTTTTTCAGGAGCAGCCTGTTGCATCTTATAAAAAATGCCTTTATCAGTTGCAACGATGAACTTATCATTCTCCATCTGCTGAGCAGATTTAATAAGTTGACTGGTCGAGCCTACAGCATCGGCAAGTTCAACAACACTGGCCGGTGATTCTGGATGAACCAGTATTGCGGCTGTGGGATGCAGAAGCTTAAGTTCCCGTAATGCCTTAGCCTTAAATTCATCATGGACGATACAATCGCCTTGCCACATCAACATCTCGGCACCTGTTTGCTTGGCAATATAGCCACCCAGATGACGATCGGGTCCCCAAATTATTTTCTTTCCTTGGCTATCGAGATGCTCGACAATTTCTAAGGCTATGCTTGAAGTAACAATCCAATCGGCACGAGCTTTAACTGCCGCTGAGGTATTGGCATAAACAACCACGGTGTGATCAGGATGAGCATCACAGAATTCACTGAAGGCTTCAATAGGACAACCGATATCCAGCGAGCAAGTGGCTTCCAATGTGGGCATTAATACGGTTTTTTCCGGACTCAATATTTTTGAGGTCTCCCCCATAAATTTAACCCCTGCAACGATCAAAGTTTGAGCCGGGTGGTCACGACCAAATCTGGCCATTTCCAAAGAGTCGGAGACGCAGCCCCCCGTTTCTTCGGCCAAGGCCTGGATCTCTGGATCGGTATAATAATGAGCCACCAGCACCGCATTTTTATCGATTAATAATTGCTTGATATGCAACTTAGAATGTGCTTTTTCAAGCTCGGTTAATGGCCGAGGCTTAGGTGGGAAAATATACTGTATATCATCAATTTGTGGGGCTATTAGACTCATCTTAAAACCAAGGAGGATTACTTATTAGCGAGATTATACGTAAATATGATTGAAAAATTAACTAAAAATAAGCTATAGAGCATAAAAAAGAGCACTTATGTGCCCTTGCTACTATTAAATATACTAATTTTAGACTACTGCATAGCTAAAAGCATCTCTTGTGGATGCTCCAGATATAGCTTCCACAGATTACAGAACTTGGCTATGGTTCCGCCATCTATAACTCTATGATCGCCAGACCAACTAATCTGCATGATTTTACGCGCTTCGACTTCACCTGCGGAGTTAAACCTCGGTAATACCTGCATTTTGCCTAAAGCGACAATTGCCACCTCAGGCTTATTAATAATTGGAGTTGCCACTGTACCGCCCAGTGCGCCTATGTTAGAAATGGATACAGTGCCCTCTTTCAAATCGCCTGGGCTAACACGACCACTACGGGCTGCAACAGTCAGACGAGTGATCTCTGTGGCAATCTCTAGTATCGATTTATCCTGTACATCTTTTACATTAGGCACCAATAGACCGACTTTAGAATCCACCGCCATACCTATATTATGACGATTAAAATAGGTTAATTCGGTACAATCGGCATTCACTTTACTGTTAATAACGGGGAACTGTTTTATGGCTAGAGACAGTGACTTCATGAAGAATGGCATCATAGTGAGCTTTAGTTCATCGTTTGAATATTTCTTTTTCATACTCTCACGTAATTTAACCAGCTCAGTCAAGTCTATCTCTTCACAGTAAGTGAAATGAGGAATGGTCGATACTGACTCTGTCATCAGCTTCGCCATCATAGCCTGAACACCTCGAATCGGTTCTACTCTGTTGATGTTCTGGCTAGATGCCGGAGCCGGACTTGCCATCGTTGCACTGGTTTCATGAGCTGAAGATTTTGACTTAAGTTTATTGGACGTGACACCAGTACTGGACTGATGACGTTCAATATCTTCTTTATATACTCGGCCACTTTTACCTGAGCCCCTTACGGTAGAAATATCGATCTCTAAACTTCTCGCCATACGTCGTACGGCAGGGCTTGCAAGTGCTTTACCCTGAGACACTGATTCACTAATCACACCCACTTGACTCTGATGGCTCTGAGATCCTATGGGTGCTAGAGATGTCGCTTCAATTGTTTTTTCTGATTCAACTTCTATCGAAAATAGCGGTTGATGGACTTTTGCGAGTTGACCTTTTCGATAATGCAGTTTAACGATTTTTCCTGCTTTCATTGCCGGAATTTGTACCAAAGCCTTGTCTGTCATCACATCAGCAATAGGTTGATCTTCGACCACAACATCACCTTCATTGACGAGCCATTCCACCAGTTCACACTCGACAATGCCTTCGCCTATGTCAGGCAAAAGAAACGCTTCTATTTGCGTCTGCTCAGAACATTGAACTGACTCTGGAAGTGAAATATTTTCATCGATACTTTGACTATTCTGTTTATTCTTTACTGTTCCAGTATCATCATTTAATGCATCTTGCTCTGTATCACTGATGTCTACGGAGTAAAGTGGTGCATGTACTTTTGCTATCTCACCTTTAGCATAGTAAAGTTTTTTGATGACACCACCATGGGGAGCAGGAATTTGCACTAAGGCCTTATCTGTCATGACATCGGCAATCGGCTGATCTTCGGTAACAACATCCCCTTCGCTTACCAACCATTCGACCAATTCACACTCAACAACGCCTTCACCTATATCGGGAAGAATAAATTCTTTAATCATGCCATGCTCCTAAAAATTGACCGTTGATATAATCGCTTCAAATGTCTTAAGCGCGTCTGGCATATACTCTTTTTCGTGGATCAGAGGATAAGGCGTATCCAGACCACAGACTCTGGCGATAGGAGATTCTAAGTGAAGAAAGCACTCCTCTTGTATCGTTGCTGCGATCTCACCGGCGAACCCGCCAGTTAAAGGCGCTTCATGGTTAATTAATAAACGGCCAGTTTTCTTGACTGAGGTCACAACGGTTTCAATGTCCCAGGGAGCCAAGGTTCGTAGATCGATAATCTCACATGATATCCCTTTCTTGGTCACCATATCGGCGGCTTTCTCGATAATCTCAACCTGAGCCCCCCATGCAAGTAAGGTAATATCTTTTCCTTGTCTGACAACTTCTGCCTTGCCGAGTTCGATCTCATAATCTTCATCAGGGACTTCAGCAATATTGGCACGGTAAAGCCGCTTAGGCTCGAAAAAAATCACCGGGTTGTTGTCGCGAATTGATGCTAATAACAGACCTTTTGCCTGATAGGCATTTCTCGGGACCACCACCTTGAGACCTGCTGTTTGGGTAAAATAGGCTTCCGGTGACTGCGAGTGATAATGGCCACCGGAGATACCACCACCATAAGGCGTCCTAAACGTCACACCTCCAACATTAAATTCATTACCACTTCGATATCTGAATTTAGCGGTTTCATTGACGATTTGATCAATGGCAGGAAAAATATAATCGGCAAACTGGATCTCCGCAATGGCTACCATGCCATTGGAAGCTAAACCATTAGCAAAACCCGCAATGCCTTGCTCGGTCAAAGGCGTGTTGAAACAACGATCACGACCAAATTTCTCTTGTAATCCCGACGTAGCCCTAAATACACCACCAAAATGCCCTACATCTTCACCAAACAGGATTGAGTTTTCATCCGTCTCTAGAGCAATAGATAGCGCATCATTGATGGCTTGTAACATATTAATCTCTGCCACGACTTAGAGCCTCCCTTTACTGTTTGGATAAGAATCTGGGTATTTCTTAAGATGCTTCTTAAGCGTTTTCAACTGCTGCTTAAGACGAGGTGTTGGCGTATCGTATACGTCTTCAAATAAAGTATCGAGCATAGACATAGGAAGTTTTTCTGCTACCTTTAGTTCAGCAAGAACCTCTTTACGATATTTTTCATACATTTCAGTATCTTGCTTCTCAGTTAACCAACCCTTGTTAATCATCCATAATTTGAAACGCTTAACGGGATCATGCTGTTGCCATTTTGCTTCTTCGTCTTTGGAACGGTATCCTGACGGGTCATCAGATGATGAGTGGGCCCCAAGACGGTATGTCATGGCTTCAATTAACACGGGGGAATGATTATCTACCGCATAGGCACGAGCCTGCTGAGTTGCAGCGAGTACCGCTAACATATCGTTACCATCAACACGAATTGTAGCTATACCGTATCCTGGACCGCGGCTGGCGATACCATTACCACAAAACTGCTCACTCGTCGGTGTCGAGATGGCATAACCATTATTACGACAGAAAAAAATGGTCGGTGATTTAAGTACCGCCGCCATGTTTAAACCAGCATGAAAATCTCCTTCAGACGCTGCACCATCCCCAAAATAACAAATGGAAATGTTACGTTTACCTTGCATCTTTAAGCTGTAACCTACCCCTGTTGCCTGTGGAATTTGTGTTGCTAAGGGAGATGAGATGGTCTGATAATTAAGCTGTTCACTGCCGTAGTGGATCGGCATCTGTCTGCCCTTACCGAGATCTTTTTCATTACTGAATAATTGGTTCATAAATTGCTCAGTAGTAAAGCCACGATAACGAATAGCCGCATGCTCACGATATTGAGCCAATATCACATCACCATCATCTAAAGAAGCCGTGCTGCCTATAATAGAGGCTTCTTCACCGGTACATGTCATATAGAAACTGATGCGACCTTGCCTCTGCGCCCCCAACATACGTTCATCTAAGACGCGAGTGAATACACAAGTATCATATATTCGATGCGCTAATGCTTCATCAATAGCAGGCAGAACGGCGTCGTCATAAACCGTACCGTCGGCTTGTAAAACCTTAAGAATAGGGATGTTAACTGAATCCCTATCGAGAAAACTGACCCTATGGACAGTCTCGTTATTATTTGTTGCGTTGCTCATACTATATCTCTTATCAGCTGAGTGCTTTGTTAGTGCTCATTGTGCGGATCAATATTTCTAGTAAAACGCGGAAAATACATTACGTTAACGTTAACTTGCAATCAACCATTCTAAGGGGCTAAATGAAAATTAACGACCTCTCACAGCGTATGTCTAGCTTTACATGACATTATTTTATACCTATATTACTTCAATATGCTCGTTTATGAATGGCCGAAGGGCAAGATGAGAAGCGAGATATTCCTCCCATATAAAATATATAACTAGCACAACTGGTGCAGCTATTTTATGCCTTGAACTCTATACCTATCAACATGCTGAATTGTATTTATAGATCGTTTAGGGATTAAGCAATATTATCGATATTTGCTGGTTTTAGACATAACACGGTCCTCTGTCCGACAGGCACCTTAGCATTGGGAAAAACAATGGCCTCGACTTCATGTTCAACCTTAATATTTATCCCACCTTCTTTAGCTAAAACATAGCCCTTTGGGAAGGCTGTAAAATTTTCTACATCATTGGAGAAGGTAAATTCAAAATCATCATAGTTTTTATTGATCACGCGGCAGACCTGATAAAGATTAACCTTATTAATATCAAATGGTCTCAGCACTAAATCCTGGTTGGTGATCAAACGCTCCAACATCTCTGTTAAAGAAATAAAATGTGTCATATCATTCTGCCCAAAAGGTAAAACTTTCCCTAATTCTATGGTGAATGCATCGGCCTCATAATGCTTAGACGAGAAATAGCTAAAGGTTGTAGTAGGTTCATGATGGAACAAAACAGTATCAATACCACACGCCTCGAGATACATAATCTGCTCGGCGCTATACTGACGACCAGGACGATAAGGATAGATGGCGAATTTTTGATGTTTTGAACCACGAATGGCAGTGTGCAGATCATAATGAATTCTTTGCTCTACTTCTGTAGACGCTAAAAAAAAATTATCGACATAAAATTCAAGCTTTTTTGCACGGATCCGTTCAAGGTTACTCAGCCCTTCACCCGTAGAGTGCGCACCATTGAATAAACGGTTTAGGTTTTCTTCTATAAAACGGGTGCCATTAATGATTGCAGGCGGGTTACCAAACAGGAATAAAACCCTTTGTTTGGCGACTATTTTCTGTTGCAGCAAATCTTTGATCAAGTTATTGCAAATCTCGATGGGAGCAGTTTCGTTACCGTGTACCGCACAAGAGAGAACAATATCTTTTCCCTGTGCATGTTTAGGCTCAAATACAATAACTCCAGTATCCCACACTGCTACTTGAGTGTGTTCACCTAAAGAAAATGATCCACTCTCAGCGATGTGATGTGGGTTATCTAAAGTCAATTTTAAAAAGTCTTGTGATTCAATGAGTGCCTGCAGCACAACATCCTCCTTCATTATCCTCACAAATGAGTTGCAAGCCGAAACGACGCAATTTCATGCAAGATTTTCTGATTTTTTACGTGAAATTTATTGCTTATAATAACACTTAAGCCACACCTCAGCTATTTATCAAGCCATCAAATAAATCCTATTGCAAAAGATAACTATAAGGTACAATGTAAAGACGTCTAGCCGTCTTCTGTAATAAATATTTAAAATTAAATGGCTTGTAGCAAACATGCTGTAAATTATGTCTACGAGCACTGACCATAGTTAATCTAATTTAAGTTCAATAGGTATATATGACAGTAGCGACATTTGGAGCGGGTTGTTTTTGGGGAGTAGAGTATTTTTTCAATGAGATTGTAGGCGTCAAGCAAACAACTTGTGGATATATGGGTGGCAATAACTTGGCGAGTAATTATAAAGAAGTAAAAAGCGGTAATACCGGCCACGCTGAAGTCGTCCAAGTAGAATACGATGAAACCTTAGTCTCTTATCAAGACCTGCTTGAGGTGTTTTGGCAAAACCATAACCCGACCACACCCAACCAGCAAGGGCATGATATAGGCTCTCAATATCGCAGTGTTATTTTTTTCCACGACAACCAACAAAAAATAATTGCAGAGCAATCAAAACAGGCGCTGATCCGCAGTGATAAATGGGGGGCAAGACAAATAATCACAGAGATAGTCCCAGTGCTCAAGTTTAATCGAGCCGAAGAGTATCACCAGAAATATCTGGAGAGAAACAATCTTCCCAGCTGTCATATCTCTTTTTAATAGCACATCCTACTCACCACCCATAGTTTACTAAACGAATGATGTAAAAAATGGCTCTAAACCATAATATTTTCTTTTAAATTACTATTTGAATCCAAGTTACATAAAGCCAATAAAAAATGCCAGTCATCTCTGACTGGCATTTTTCGATCAACACAAACTAATTGTATGAACATAAGATCTAATATTAATCAGTATTAGATATGAGATAAAATCTTAGAGACGGTATCCTTAGCATCACCAAATAGCATTTCAGTATTTTCTTTGAAAAAGAGTGGGTTTTGAACTCCGGCATAACCTGTCGCC
>JBAHZX010000067.1:0-6124 GCA_037132815.1 Shewanella sp. | reverse complement strand
ACTGTTGCTCAGCACTACCCATATCTGCTGTCATGCCACCATACATGGTCACCTTGTCTTCACTGCCATCTTTATGGCGATGATCATGAGCTAAATGCAAGCCATATTGAGTTTTGGTGATCACCCAAGTCCGTGAATGATCATCACCCACATGAAACGGCACCTTAAGTTCAGTCTCACTGCACTCACGTACATGCATAATGAGCTTCTTGCCACTGAAAGCAGAATCTGCCGAGTTACCAGCTGTAACCGTTCCTTCAAAAGCCTTACCACAATGGGCAGCGAGATTATCGAAGAAGGCATCCTGTTCTGATGTAGTGGCTAAGGCTGGCAAGGCAATCAGTGAGGCAACTGTAAACAAAACTGTAAACTGTGAATGTATTATATTTTTCATGATGATCTCCGTCAGTTTGTGGCCAACAGCCTAACATAAACAGATAAATTTAAACTGAAGAGCTTTTACTCAAGTAGCAAACCATTATCAGCCCATCATTTGATGCTCATCTTACTTTGCTACTTAAATTCAGACGATGCACTGCATGAGCTAAGAAAATTATTCTTGATAGAAGTGCCGATGAAAACCTGCCAGTTTTAGTTAGTCGTTATTAGCTCTTAATTCAAATAAGGGAACATCTATGCTATTGGCTTATTTCAGTTTATAGTTGCTAAAACAGATTCGAATCAAGCTACCTTTGATGCTTAGGCGTAGTTCCCCAAACATTCTTCTTCACTGGACGTGTCCTCTGGCCATTGGTACTAATCCCTTGAGTTACAGATGCTTTTCCGCCTTGCTTGTTTGGAAAGCTGCTAGGCTTTCTGTCTGCAAATTGATCTTCAGAGAAGCGAGTAAAGGCCTTTTTACCACCAGAAGAGGATTTATTTTCAGTTTTATTTGCACCAACTCTGCCCTTGTTACGTATAGCTTCACGCTCATGGCGGGATTCGGCAGGAACTAAGCAATGTATCCCATTACCTATTAACTTCTCTTTCCCCATCTCAATAAGCGCTTCACGGATCATCGGCCAGCCCGCTGCATCATGATATCGCAGTAGTGCTTTATGTAACTTACGCTGACGGCCCTTCTTAGGCACAATGACCTGTTCACTACTATGCTTCACATTCTTCAGTGAATTGAGACCGGTATGATAAATGGTGGTTGCATTTGCCATTGGCGATGGATAAAAGTTCTGTACCTGATCCAATTTAAACTTCTCTCCCTTGAGCCAAAGTGCCAAATTAACCATGTCCTCATTAGTTGTACCTGGATGTGCTGAGATAAAGTAAGGGATCAAATACTGTTTCTTACCTGCTTCCTTTGAATATTGGTCAAACAGCTCTTTAAATTTGTCATAACTGCCCATGCCAGGCTTCATCATCTTGTTAAGCGGGCCTTCCTCTGTATGTTCGGGAGCAATCTTTAAATAGCCACCTACATGATGAGTTGCTAATTCCTTTACATAACGTGGGTCTTCCGATGCCAGATCATAACGGACACCAGATGCAATCAGAATTTTCTTAATTCCAGGTACCGCTCGAGCCGCGCGATAGAGATCAATCGTAGGCTGATGGTCAGTATCCATATGGCCACAGATATCGGGAAAAATACAGGAGATGCGCCGACAGGTTTTCTCTGCTTTTTCACTCTTACAACCTAGATGATACATATTAGCCGTAGGGCCACCTAAATCTGAGATAACACCGGTAAAACCAGGTACCTTCTGTTGAATATCTTTGATCTCATTCACAATCGACTCTTGTGAACGACTCTGAATAATACGCCCTTCATGCTCAGTAATGGAACAAAACGAACAGCCACCGAAACAACCACGCATAATGTTGATCGAAGTTTTGATCATGTCATAGGCTGGAATCTTTTCCTTACCATAGCTAGGGTGTGGTACTCGCTGATAAGGGAGACCAAATACACCATCCATCTCCTCGGTACTGAGCGGCCATGCTGGAGGATTTACCCAGATAGCGCGCTCGGCATGGGGCTGGAATAGGGCTCTGGCACAACCCGGATTTTGCTCCTGGTGCAGAATTCTAGACGCGTGAGCGTAAAGGTACTTATCAGCGGAGACTTTTTCATAGCTAGGCAACAGCACATAGGTTTTTTCCCAAGGCTTAGGACGAGCAGGCTGAACACTGATGGCTTTAGGTGCATCATTATCGAATATTTTAACATCCGATGGGCCAGATAGGTTTTTACAACCTACATCATCGGCACCATAGGGATTAGGAATAGGTTCTATCTTGTGCAATTGATCAATCTTACGAGAATCCATCCCTTTCCATTCGGGTAAGGGTTCTTTACGGATCACTGTGGTACCGCGAATGTTGTGCATCTCACTAAGGGATTCACCACCACCCATACGATGAGATATCTCTACCAACGGACGCTCAGCATTTCCATAAACTAAAATATCAGCTTTAGCATCTAAGATGACTGAGCGGCGCACTTTATCGGACCAATAATCATAGTGTGCGATACGACGAAGACTCGCTTCGATACCACCAATCACCACAGGGACTTGTTTAAATGCTTCTTTACACCTCTGAGTGTAAACCGTCACAGCGCGATCGGGACGCTTGCCACCAACATTACCCGCAGTATAAGCATCGTCATGGCGCATACGCCGCTCGGCAGTATACCTATTGATCATTGAATCCATGTTGCCAGCCGTCACCCCGAAATAAAGGTTTGGCTTTCCCAACTTCATAAAGTCTTCTTTACTAGACCAATTGGGCTGAGAAATAATCCCGACTCTAAAGCCTTGAGATTCTAGCATGCGGCCAATCACAGCCATGCCGAAGCTTGGGTGATCCACATAGGCATCACCTGTGACTATGATGATGTCACAGCTATCCCAGCCTAATTTTTTCATCTCTTTACGAGACATTGGCAAGAAAGGCACAGCCTTAGTTTGCTCAGGACGATATTTAGGATAAGTAAAGAGAGTGGATTCGACTTGCATGAGTAATAGAGCCTAGCTATCTAACAGTGAAAAAAATCATTCGTGCCCAACTAAAGGGACGCGAATTATAGCAGGGGATGCGTCATTTTGGTGAACAAAAGATAAACACCAAATAAAGAAAACAAACTAAATGTTAAAATACTTGTTTAACCCTATAATTATCATGAATATCGCCTTACTGTAATTTGTGCTATTAATTTTAATATACCAGCATTACAATTAATTTAAGTCTGAGTAAATATTTTCAGTCGATTCTGCTTTTTTCTACAAAGTAAGTTAATATTCGCTCGCCTGAACAACCCAATATTTAAATCACAAATGGACCTCGCGAGTGGACAAGCAAGAATTTCTTGAAAAAAGACGTTTTATCATAAAGTTAGGTAAAATGTTGCATAAGTTTGGCACTCCAGCCTATCGACTAGAAGCCCACCTGCAAGCCGTTTCAGATTTACTCGGCATAGTAGGGTATTTTCTAATCTCTCCCACTGCCATGACATTTGTTCTGCAACACGAGACCGATCAAGAATATAACCATGTCGCACGCGTCAAACCTGGTGAACTCGATCTTGGCTCACTGGCTCGTACCGATGAACTCGTCGAAGAACTAGTTTCAGGTAAACGCACACTAACTGAGGCTTTAGAACGCCTCGAAGAGATATCCAATAAACCTAACCCCTACAGCAATAAGCTAACTTTGCTTGCATTTGGCAGCTCTGCTGGAGCCTTCGCCATGCTGATGGATACCAGTTGGAATGATGTTTTTTGGTCGGCAATACTGGGACTCATGGTCTACAGTTTAGTATACTGCGCCGAGCGCTCCACGCGAATGACCGAAATGCTTGAACCCTTAGCGGCCATTCTTTGTGCTATCTGCGCCACTGCTATCTCACATTTCGACCCAAATATAAATATTCCGGTAGTGATCCTCTCAGGCATCATCATCTTTATTCCTGGCCTCGCACTGACACTCGGTATGGCAGAGCTCGCCGCCAGAGATCTACTCTCGGGTACCGCACGCATCATGGATGCCTTTATGTTGCTGTTTAAACTCTATTTTGGTGTAATATTGGGCATGATTATTGGCTCAGCCATCTTCGGTGATGCTATCAGCTTTAAGCCTGCACATTTGCCAAAATGGGCTATTTGGTCAGCCGTACCTATTCTTTCTATGACATTGGTGATCATCTTTAAAGCTCGCATAAAAGATGCTCCTTGGGGCATACTCGCTGGCATCATTGCCTTTTTCTCTTCCATGTTAGGCAGTATCTACCTCGGAGATTCTATCGGTATCTTTATCGGCGCATTCACAGTCGGTGTTTATTCCAATTTGTTTGCCCGCTGGATGAAGGCTCCGGCATCTATTGCCTTACTACAAGGCATAGTGATCTTAGTGCCAGGCAGTAAAACTTACATAGGTCTCAATACACTTATCATAGGTGAGACCATACTCAATCAATCACACATAGGCAGTCAGATTTTCTTAATCTTTATGTCACTCATTGCTGGGCTTATCTTTGCCAACGTTGCCGTGCCTCCACGAAGAACGCTCTAGAGCTCTATTACTGCAGCTTAACTGGGCGCTTTCCGACTTAATGTATAAATATAAAAATCACATTAGAAAAGCCAAAACACAATAAATAACAAAGGGCCTCTATATGATGGGATACACGTCATCAGATAAATCTTCTAAATGGATTAACTATGTATTCTTACCCGAGATAACACCAGATCAAAAATCACCCTAAATAATACCAAAAGAATTTAATTTGTGATCTATTGTGGTATCCTTTCATAATCACTAAACAACGACTTATCCTATGAAAAACACTGCTAATATTTCCATTCCATATACAAATAATGCGAGTCTTAAACTACGCTATTTGACTGTACAGAAATTCCATGCAGGCCACTCTAGAACTTCAATTGCAAAAATACTGAATGTAAGTCGTCGTTTGGTTAATGAATGGATAACAAAATATCTATCAGGTGGATTTAATGCATTAGCATTAAAACTCGCGACAGGTCAGCCTTCTCGCTTGAGCAACAAACAAAAAGTTCAATTAAAAGAGTACGTGATAGAGCATACTGTTAAGGGACAAGGAGGTCGATTAATGGGTAAAGATATTCAAAAATATATCCAAGAAACCTTTGATGTGAATTACCAAATTAGAAATATTTATCGATTAATGAAGGCGTTAAATATTGTTTGGATAACTTCACGCTCTATGCACTCTAAGCATGACTTAGCAGAGCAAGAAGCCTTTAAAAAAATTCTTAGTTGAATCGATCATCATAATTCCAGGTCATGTTGCACTCGATAGAGTAGATGTATGGTTTCAGGATGATGCTCGATTTGGCCAACAAAATACGACAACAAAATTATGGGCTCAAAAAGGTACCCACCCTCGGCTGTAAAACAGCAACAATTCATTTCAACTCATATTTATGGTGCTGTTTGCCCTGCAACAGGTCAAACAGAGGCATTGATTAGTCCCGTGTTAAGCATTGATATGATGGAAAAACACCTTCAACAGATATCGGACGCAACTCCGAGTGGTCGGTATGCGATTGTAGTAATGGATTGTGCGAGTTGGCATTCAAGAAAGCTAATGGCTTGCTTTGATAATTTATCGATAATACATCTTCCGCCTTATTCTCCTGAATTGAATCCTATTGAACAAGTGTGGGCTTGGTTAAGAAATAATGACCTCGCAAATTTTGCATTTAAAAATTATGACGACATAGTTGATCAGGTAAGTCGTGGTTGGAATAATTTTAGACATCAAGTTGATCAAGTAAAATCTCTGTGTAAGAGGGACTGGGCCAATCTGATCATAAATTAAATACTCTTGGTATTAGGCTTTTAAGCAGTTAACTGAGTTAAATCTTATTTAGAAATAAGAGCAACTAAGTCTAGTATTTTGTTTGCTGGGGTTATACTGCTAGATTTCGTTTTACGAATTTTAGGCATAAAAAAGCCCAACTCGGAAGTTAGGCTTTTAAGCAGTTAACTGAGTTAAATCTTATTTAGAAATAAGAGAAACTAAGTCTAGTACTTTGTTTGAATAACCGATTTCGTTATCGTACCAAGATACAACTTTAACGAATTTATCAGTGAGTGCAAGACCTGCTTTTGCATCAAATACAGA
>JBAHZX010000153.1:0-14643 GCA_037132815.1 Shewanella sp. | reverse complement strand
GTTAAACCTAACTGAGGTTAACTAGGTTCTCTTTCGCGTAGAACGGCCTGCTACGGCTTTATGCTTACGTACCGCCCGACGGATCTTAGCCCCCTTCACTTTCGAGCGAGCGATGCTATGCTTATCGGTACCTAAGGCGGTACGAGTCTCCTCCTTCATACCCGCCGTTTGTCTCAGGTAATTAACCTGTTCCAGTGTCAGCTCAATCCACCCCCCACGAGGCAAAGACTTAGGCAACTCAATCATGCCGTAGCTAATACGGATAAGACGGCTCACCTGTACCTCTTGAGATTCCCATAATCGGCGAACTTCACGATTACGGCCTTCGGCAAGCGATACATGCCACCACTTGTTCATCCCTTCACCACCTGCCGCTTTCACTTTATCAAAGCTCGCCGGACCATCTTCTAAGGTGACGCCTGTTCTCAAACGTTGAATACAGGCGTCAGTAACTTCGCCGAAAGTACGCACAGCGTACTGACGCTCGACTTCATTAGAGGGATGCATCAAGCGATTTGCCAATTCACCATCGGAGGTAAACAGCAGTAGACCTGAGGTATTAATATCGAGACGACCAACAGACACCCAACGTGAATCTCGTGTCTTGGGTAGACGATCGAATACTGTAGGACGACCTTCCGGATCTTTGCGGCTACAAATTTCGCCTTCTGGCTTATGATATGCAATCACTCGACAGATAAGATCCTCTTCAGATTTAATCGAAACGGTTCGACCATCGATACGAATTTTTACATCTGCTTCGATGCGATCGCCAAGATTAGCAATCTCACCATCTATACTAATTCGACCTGCAGCAATCCATGCCTCCATCTCACGACGGGAGCCATGGCCTGCACGGGCCAAGACTTTCTGCAACTTTTCACTCATTAGTAAACTCTTCTGTATTTAATGTATTTTCAGACCCTGTTTTTTCATTGATATCCGAACTTGGATTCACATTTGAAAAAAGGGCCTCTAAAGACTCAGTATCGGTTAACGGCGGTAAATCCGCTAGACGTTCTAAGCCAAAGTAAGCTAAAAAATCGGTGGTTGTGGCAAACAATGCCGGTCTACCCGGTACCTCTTTATGCCCCACCGCTTTAATCCATTGTCTGTCGGTCAAACTTTTTATGGTCTGGCTACTGACTGCCACCCCCCTGACAAACTCGATATCACCTCGAGTCACTGGTTGGCGATAAGCAATAACGGCCAAGGTTTCTAAGGTGGCCCGTGAATATTTTGCTGCCTTCTCTTGCCACAGAGGTTGCAGGTAAGGGCTTAAGGCTTCGATGGTTTGAAATCGATAGCCACCTGCGACCTTGACTAACTCAACGCCTCGCCCTTGATAATCTAGTTGTAACGCTTCTATCGCAGCCTTAATCTTAACCCGAGTGACACTGAAACTCACCAGCACTGTCTCTTTCAGACTCTTTATACTGACCGTTCTTCCTAAAACAAACAGACTTGCTTCGATCAACTGCTTAAGTTGATCGGAATTTATCTGTTGTTTTTGCAGCTTCTTCTGGCTAGACAATCAATACGCCCTAACATATATGGTTGAAAGTGGGTCGCTCTGTACAAGGTCGACCAATAACTCTTTAACCAGTTCCATCAAGGCTAAAAAACTGACGACCACACCACTACGCCCTTCTTTAACATCAAAGAGTGCTTCAAATGGCAAGTATTGCTCGCTATTTAGTCTAGCCAAAATCTGTATCATACGTTCTCGCGTTGACAAGACTTCACGTCTGATATGATGATGCTCTGTCGCTTTGATTCGCTTCATAACAGCACCAAATGCCAAGGCTATTTCAGACAGAGACACTTGGGGTGGCACGAGTACTGGCTTGATATCCAATGCCGGTGCTGCCTTTGCCTGAAACACATCTCTTTCGAGTCGGGGCAAATTATCGAGTTGCTGTTGTGCCTCTTTAATCACTTCATAAGCTTTCAGTTGACGTATTAACCTCGCTCGAGGATCTTCCTCGTCTTCATCTTCAATCGCAGATTTTGGCAGTAACAGGCGAGATTTGATCTCTGCAAGCGTGGCCGCCATAACTAAATAGTCGGCAGCAAGCTCGACTCGTGCACCTTGCAATAGCTCAATATACTCAAGATATTGCTTAGTCACTGGCCATATTGGCAGCTCTACGACATCGAGTTTCTGCTTACGGATCAGATATAAGAGTAAATCTAGTGGACCTTCAAACGACTCAAGAAAGACTTCGAGTGCTTCTGGCGGAATAAAAAGATCGGCGGGAAGCTGTTGTAATGGTTTGCCTCTGACAAGGGCCAAGGGCAAACTTTTTTGAGTCCCTTGCATCATGTTCCTCAGCTTAAACAACTCTAATACTTAATAATATTTTGTTTATTCTCTGCCAAAACTGCATCCAACAAAATATTGGCAGCTCATCTAAGATCTTAAATAAACGCGATTAACGTGCCAAAACGCGATTATACCCTGTTCACCATGAGTTGCACAGATAATTAGCCCACATGACTTGCTGGAATGACATAACAAAATGCCTTTTATTGGGCGTCGACTTAGAATGAATTTTAATGGAGATAAGCCTAGATGAAGGGACTGATATCTCCTGCGCCTTCACGTATCACTTCCATAGCGCCATCTGACATGTCGATCACTGTCGTCGGTTTCTCACCTAGGTAACCACCATGTATGATCACATCGACTTGGTGTTCCAGAATATCACGAATATGCTCGGGATCTGACTCGGTAAAATCTTCACCCGGTAGAATCAAACTGGTTGACATCAAAGGAGAATCAAGGGCTTCTAATAAGGCTAGCGCAATGACATTATCTGGCACACGAATACCTATAGTCTTCTTTTTTGGATTCTGCAAACGCTTAGGCACCTCTTTGCTGGCCTTAAAAATAAAGGTATAAGGTCCTGGCGTATGGTGCTTGAGCACTCTATATGCCTGATTATCAACCTTGGCATAGGTTGATAGCTCAGATTGATCACGGCACATGAGAGAGAAATTATGATCGTTATCAATCTGACGAATACGCGCCATACGGCTCATGGCATCTTTTTCACCCAACAAACATCCAAGGGCATAGCCAGAATCTGTAGGATAAACAATGACACCACCATTTTTTAGAGCATTGACCGCCTGACTAATCAAACGCGGTTGTGGGTTTTCTTCATGTACGTAAAAAAACTGACTCATATACTTTTATTCCAATACTTCAACATTCCAATACTGCAAATTAATGGGACTCCAGCTCGGTTAAATCCTCAAAAAGCAGTCAATAAACCCAAATCTAAATAATCTTATATATAAGAGGCTATTTGCTCAGGATCCCAATTGTCCATCTGCCACACCCAATTAACACCTTTAGGCTGAAACATGTTCTTGCCAAGCTCAATAAAATGGCCTGCAAAATGAAAATCACTGCCAAGGGATGCGGCTAACTCATGCTGCAAACTTAATGCGATTAAATTATTACGATCTTCTATGGTTTGACGACTTCCCACCACTTCCATGGCATCACCACCGGCCTCTTTAAATTCCCGTACCAGACGTTTAACCCATTTCCCTGACAGTTTATAGCCACTGGGATGAGCCAAAATGGCCACACCACCAGCCTGATGTATCTTCTCGATGGCCGTGGCCATATCTGACCAATTATTAGGTACATAGCCTGTTTTACCGCGAGCTAGATACTTTTTAAATACATTTGCCGTGCTGGTAGCATATTCATTATTGGCAAGCCAACGGGCATAATGTCCTCGACTCAATGCGGCGCCCCCAGCCAAGGCTTTCGCGCCTTCATAGGCCCCTTCGATCCCCGCCTTAGCCAACCTTATACCTATTTGTTTGGCTCTGACTTCACGTAGCTCTCTTTGATGTGTAAGAAAAGCTTCAAATTCTTCACTTTGTAGTCTTACATTAAGACCCACAATATGAATATCCTGGCTATGCCAGCGCGTCGATATTTCTACACCATTAATTAAAGATAAAGGCGTCTCATGACTTTGATTATAGGCATGTGCTTCGACTAATCCTGAGGTGGTATCATGATCGGTGATCGCAAACATCTGCACACCATTGCCAATTGCTCTTTCAATCAGCTCAGAGGGGCTAAGCTGACCATCTGAAGCGCTTGTGTGACTATGGAGATCGATTAATAATATTTCATCTTTCATGGGCTTATTCTACTTGAGTTTGTCTGCAAAAGGGGAATAAACATAAACTATGTGTTAAATAGCCTAGGAAACTCTGGTTAAACTTTCCTAAACCTAGACCTAAAATCCATCTCATCTCTCTAAATGGCTATATAAAATCAAATATTAAAATATTCAATTGACATCATTGACTCGCAAATGCTTTTATATAGCCATTGTGAATGCAAAAGCAGCATTTAACTTTTACATGTACTCAACTTTAAAACGGAATCAATTTCCAAATGAAGACACTTTTTCAAGCACAAAACATCAATTGGTGGTGGCACTTCCCAACTTAGCGGGTGGTGTGAAATTCTGTGCTCATGTAAAAGAGACAAGATTCAACAACAAGCCCGCACAAGATGCGGGCTTTTTTGTACCCAATTTTAAATAAATTAAATATAGCCCATTAGCAGCCAGCTGATATTAGTACCCGTTGCACTTCAAAGTTCAGGTTTCAAAGCTGCCTGAAGTAGAGCGGGTAGACACGCTTAAATGAAAGAATTAAAGAGAAAAGAGAGACCACAGATGAAACTAGCTCAAGTCACTACGAGTAAGGAGCCTATCCCCTACCCAGATGATTCATTAAGTTTATATCAGCATCTCACCCAAGATGCACCTCACACCATGTTGCTTGAATCTGCAGAAATTGAGAGCAAGGATAATATTAAGAGCTGGATCCTCACCGATGCTGCACTGATGATACGTTGTGAAGCTTATCAACTGACCTTTACCGCCTTGACTGATAATGGCCAAGCTCTGCTATTGCCGATTAAAACCTTCTTTCATAATGCCAGTTCAAGTTTAAACAAAAATGTACTCAAGCTGACATTAAAAAAGCAAACCGCCCTCCTAGATGAAGATGCTAGACTCAAATCCACCTCTCCCTTAGATGGTCTGCGTGCCTTAATTCAACAAATTGACTGCGGAGCTAGCCCCACATTTGAAGATCTATTCTTAGGGGGGGTACTGGCCTATGATCTTATCGATACTGTCGAGCCTCTGCCTCAGGTACCTCTGGGGACTAATACTTGCCCTGATTATCTGTTTTACTTGGCCGAAACCCTAATCACTGTAGACCGTCAGCAAAAAACGGCTAATATCGTCACCCATAATTTTATATCAGACTCGACGCTTAAAAAGGAGTATGCCTGCATACTTTCTAAACGCATCGACTCTGTCAAAATTCAAATTGAACGGGTTGCCGCAGCCAGCGAACTTATTCCGATCACTGCTGAAGTCACGGTTGATATTTCGGATGAGACCTTTAAATCCACGGTTAAGGCACTTAAGTCTCATATTGTGGCTGGAGACATCTTTCAGGTGGTGCCATCACGCAGTTTCAGTTTACCTTGCCCGAACACACTCGGGGCATACCGCGCTCTGCGTCTAACTAACCCAAGCCCTTATATGTTCTATTTCAGGGGCGATGATTTCACCTTGTTTGGCGCATCACCAGAGAGTGCACTTAAATATGAGGCTCATACTAACCAAGTTGAGATTTACCCCATTGCCGGCACACGTCAGCGAGGTAAGACAGCCGATGGTCAAATAGATGCCGATCTCGACAGCCGTATTGAACTGGAGTTACGTCTGGATAAAAAGGAGCTGTCCGAGCATTTGATGTTAGTCGATCTGGCCCGTAACGATGTGGCACGTATAAGCCAAAGCGGTACCCGCAAAATCCCTGAGTTATTAAAAGTAGACCGGTACTCCCATGTAATGCACTTAGTCAGTCGCGTCACAGGTCAACTGCGTGAAGACTTAGATGCCCTGCACGCCTATCAAGCTTGCATGAACATGGGCACATTAACCGGTGCACCTAAAGTAAGCGCATCACAACTCATTCGCGGTGTCGAGAAATCCCGACGCGGCAGCTATGGCGGTGCAGCAGGTTATCTCAATGGTCTTGGCGACATGGATACCTGTATTGTCATCCGCTCGGCCTTTGTTAAAGATAACATTGCCCATATCCAAGCCGGAGCAGGCGTCGTATTTGACTCAGATCCACAAGCCGAAGCCGACGAGACCCGTCAAAAGGCACAAGCGGTGATCAGTGCAATAAAAATTGGAGGCGGGCTATGAAGCTTTACCTTTTAGACAATTTCGATTCGTTTACCTACAATCTTGTGGACCAGTTCAGAAGTTTAGGCTTCGAGGTGATAATTTATCGTAACGATCTCAGTGCAGACTTTATCGCCAACAAGCTACTAAACGACGCAGACAAGGCGGCCCTGATCCTCTCACCAGGACCCGGCGCTCCCCATGATGCAGGTTGCTTAATGGCGCTTATTGCCAAGCTTGCTGGTAAGGTACCCATGCTAGGGATCTGTCTTGGTCATCAAGCCATAATTGAGCACTATGGTGGAAAAATAGTGCGCGCTAGTCAAGTGGTTCACGGCAAAGCAAGCCCCACCTTCCATGAAGGAAGCGGTATTTTTGCTCATCTGCCCTCACCGCTTCCTGTGGCACGCTATCACAGCTTAGTGGCAACACAAGTGCCCGATTGCTTCGAGATAATTGCCACCACCGAAGAGATGCCTATGGCAGTCAGCCATAAAAGTCATAAGGCGGTTGGGTTTCAATTCCATCCAGAATCAATTTTGACTACACTCGGAAGCCAACTGCTAACGCAAACACTGGGCTACTTAACCGATACTCAAACAGGAGATGCACAATGAGCCAGCTTCAACCTCTATTAGATAAACTTTATAGCGGCCAAAGTGTGACCCGCGCCGAGGCGAAATCTCTGGTTGGTTCCATTATCCAAGGTGAGATGAGTCAAATCACCATGGCAGGCATGCTTATTGCTATGAAGATGCGCGGCGAAACTATTGATGAAATTTCAGGTGCTGCAGATGCTTTGTGGGCAGCAGCAAAACCATTCCCAGCCCCGACTGATGCGACTCGAGCTCAAGGCATTATAGATATCGTCGGTACGGGCGGTGATGGCCACAACACCATCAATATCTCTACTACTGCCGCCTTCGTTGCAGCCGCCGCGGGAGCTAAAGTGGCCAAACACGGTAATCGTAGTGTCTCTAGCAAATCAGGTTCATCGGATTTACTTGCCCAGTTTGGTATCGATTTAACCATGGCACCAGAAACCGCACGAGACTGTCTTGATGAACTCGGCCTGTGCTTCTTATTTGCCCCTCACTATCATGGTGGCGTACGTCACGTAGCGCCAGTACGCCAAGCACTAAAAACCCGTACCCTATTTAATGTACTTGGTCCACTGATCAATCCATCTCACCCTGATTTCATCCTACTCGGTGTATATAATAGTGAGCTGGTTAAACCTATCGCCGAGGTATTAATGGCATTAGGCATGAAGCGTGCCATGGTGGTTCATGGCAGTGGTCTGGATGAAGTGGCCATTCACGGTGACACATCCGTCTGTGAGTTGGTTGACGGCGAGATAAAGCAATATAAGATCACCCCAGATGAGTTAGGCGTAGCCCCTGCACGACTCAAAGATATTGAAGGTGGCACACCTGAGCAAAATGCCACATTGACTCGCGCTATCTTACAAGGACAAGGTCAAACAGCTCACAACCACGCGGTTGCCGCGAATGCAGGTTGTGCGCTATACATCTCGGGAATATGTGATTCAGTCAAATCGGGCACTGCCCTAGCACTGGAGACCCTCGCCAGTGGCAAGGCGTATCACTTACTCGAACAGCTTGCCAGTGCCACAGTAAAGTCAGATAAAAAACAAGCTTAGGAGCAAGATCGTGAGCAGTTCAATAGCAGATATTAGAACAAACAATAGAGTAAACAGCGACAGCCAACCAAACTCTTCTGTGATAAGTAATGTGTTAACGAAAATCGTTAAAACCAAGGCCGCACATATAGAGGCATTGAAACAGCGCTTCCCAGAAGCTAGCCTTAAACCACACATATCAGATCGCAGCTTATTCGAGGCGTTAAGGGCTCCAAATGCCGGTTTTATTTTCGAGTGCAAGAAAGCCAGCCCATCCAAAGGTCTTATTCGAGCGAATTTTGATGTCGAAGCTATTGCCGATGTTTACAATGATTATGCTGCTGGGATCTCGGTACTCACAGACGAGCAGTTCTTTCAGGGCGATATGGATTACATTCCTAAGGTCCGCGCCCGGGTTAAGCAACCGATCCTGTGTAAAGATTTTTTCGTCGATCGCTATCAAGTTAAGCTCGCCGCACACCAAGGCGCAGATGCTATTCTATTGATGCTATCTGTACTCGATGACGACCAATACCTCGCACTGGCCTGCGAGGCGGCTAAATATCAGCTCGACATACTCACAGAAGTGAGCAATGAAGCCGAGCTAGAACGCGCTATTGCACTCGATGCCAACATTATTGGTATCAATAACCGTAACCTGCGTGACTTGTCCACCGATTTGACCACGACAGAGGAACTGGCCCCCCAAATTCCGGCCAATCGTGTGGTGATTAGCGAATCAGGGATCTACAATCAGGCACAGGTTCGCCGCTTGAGTCCACTGGTCGATGGCTTCCTCGTCGGCAGTTCTCTGATGGCAGCAGATGACTTAGACTTAGCTTGTCGTACACTGACGCTCGGCCATAACAAGGTGTGCGGTCTCACATCGGTTGCAGATGCCAATGCCGTCGCAGATGCTGGCGCCATTTATGGTGGACTCATTTTCGCCGAAAAGTCTCCTCGCTATATCACCCCAGACAAAGCTAAATCTCTGCTAACAGCGCATAGAACCTCAGATAAGCAACTCAATTTCGTCGGTGTATTTGTCAATCAATCGGCAAAAATAATTGCTGAAATCGCGAGTTCACTCGAGCTTTTTGCGGTTCAACTCCACGGTAATGAATCTGAATATGATATCGACCAAGTTCGTATTGCCTTAAAATCCGTAAACAGCAAAGCAAAAATCTGGAAAGCCATAGCCGTTAATCTTGATACTGAACAATCGGGTCGTGAGCTTGCAGTCCCCGCCAATGCCGATCGCATATTGTTCGACAGTAAAATAGGCAAGGCAACGGGCGAACAATTTGGTGGAACAGGATTGAGCTTCGACTGGCAACAAGCCCTGCCAAATAAACAAGATGCCATGCTCGCTGGCGGCTTAGATGCAAACAATGCCAGTCTCGCCAACAAACAAGGGTTTTACGGTCTGGATTTCAACTCAGGTCTGGAGATCGCGCCAGGGCAGAAAGATCATCAAAAAATCGCTGCCACATTTATAGCACTCAGACAATATTAATGCATTCGACATCGATCAATTTACAGCTTAACTTTAAAATCTGGTTCAACTATTAGCTCGCAGGAATTGGGCCCGAGGTTTAGGAGCAAGCACAGAGTTTGTACTTACAAATGAGCTTTGCGACAACAAGACCGAATCCAATAACCACAGATATATTGAACCAATATTAGGAATAACATAATGACTAAACTCGACCCCTATTTCGGCGAATATGGCGGTATGTATGTACCACAGATATTGATACCGGCCCTTAAACAACTTGAAACTGCATTTATAGAAGCACAAGAAGACGAGGCCTTTCAAACCGAATTCAGCGATCTGTTGAAGCACTATGCCGGTCGCCCGACGGCGCTGACTTTGACCCGTAACTTGAGTCCAAATCCCTTAGTTAAAATTTACCTCAAGCGTGAAGATCTACTTCATGGCGGTGCCCACAAGACCAACCAGGTTTTAGGTCAAGCGCTACTTGCCAAGCGCATGGGTAAAAAAGAGATCATCGCTGAAACGGGTGCAGGTCAACACGGAGTTGCCACCGCTCTCGCCTGTGCTCTATTAAACCTGAAATGTAAGGTTTATATGGGGGCTAAAGATATGGAACGCCAATCTCCCAACGTCTTTAGAATGAAGCTAATGGGCGCAGAAGTCATTCCGGTCACATCAGGTTCATCGACCCTTAAAGATGCCTGTAATGAAGCCATGCGAGACTGGTCGGGGAGCTATGAAAAAGCCCACTATTTACTAGGTACCGCTGCAGGTCCACACCCCTTTCCCACTATCGTACGTGAATTTCAACGCATGATTGGCGAGGAAACCAAAAAACAGCTGTTTGAACGTGAAGGTCGTCTGCCCGATGCCATTATCGCTTGTGTTGGTGGTGGGTCGAACGCCATAGGCATATTCGCTGACTTCATCGAAGAAAAAAGTGTACAGCTTATCGGTGTCGAGCCTGCGGGTTTGGGTCTGGATACCCCCATGCATGGCGCACCACTCAAACATGGTAAAACAGGCATATTTTTCGGTATGAAGGCACCACTAATGCAAGACAGTGAAGGGCAGATCCAAGAGTCTTATTCTATTTCAGCGGGGCTCGACTTCCCATCAGTAGGCCCTCAACATGCTCATCTTGCCGCTACTGGCCGTGCAACTTATGAGTCGGCAACCGATGATGAGGCCCTAGACGCCTTCCAGCTACTCGCTCGTTGTGAAGGCATTATTCCAGCACTTGAGTCATCACACGCTATCGCTTATGCCCTCAAGTTTGCAGAGAAAGCCACCAAAGAAACCATATTAGTGGTGAACCTATCGGGCCGAGGTGATAAAGATATTTTCACCGTAGCGGATATCCTGGAAAAACAAGATAAAGTGCAACTAACATCAGATAAGGAGAGCGGCGATGAGTAACCGTTATCAGGCAACATTTGCCGCACTGAAAGAAAAAAAACAGGGCGCGTTTGTGCCATTCGTGACCTTAGGCGATCCAAACCCTGAGCTGTCGCTGAAGATCATCGACTGTTTAGTCGAAAATGGTGCCGATGCTCTGGAGCTTGGCTTTCCCTTTTCTGACCCTTTAGCCGATGGTCCAGTCATTCAAGGCGCCAATCTGCGCTCACTCGCCGCAGGCACCACACCGACTCAGTGTTTCGAAATGCTAACGGTAATTCGAGCTAAGTACCCGAATCTGCCAATCGGTCTCTTACTCTACGCTAACTTGGTTTATACCAAGAGTATCGATGCCTTCTACGCCAAGGCTCAAGCTGCTGGTGTTGATTCAGTGCTTATCGCCGATGTGCCGTTAGAAGAGGCCGAACCCTTTATCGCTTCGGCCAAGGCGCATAATATAGCGCCTATTTTTATCGCCCCTCCCAATGCTGATAGCGACACCCTAAAGCGAGTAAGCGAGAAAGGCGAAGGTTACACTTATTTACTTTCACGCGCTGGCGTCACAGGCACAGAATCGAAAGCAGGCATGCCAATCGGTAAAATTCTAATGCGGCTCAAAGAATTTAACGGGGCACCGCCACTGCTTGGTTTTGGGATTGCAGAACCTTCGCAAGTAACACAGGCCATAGAAGCGGGCGCAGCAGGTATTATCTCAGGCTCGGCAGTAGTGAAAATCATTGCAGCCAACATAGATAATGAAACAAAACTGCTATCCGATCTTGGTGAGTTTACCCGCAATATGAAGGCGGCCACCTAACCTGATTCTTGTACTTTATTCCATTAAAGCGAGTTAATAACCCACCGATATAACGAGGCGCTAACCATAAAAAGTGAGCGCCTTAGATATTTGTCCACTACACAGATAGACACTCACTAAATTGGGTTATTTTGCTCCTCCACCTCTTCAACTGGATATATACCCATTTTACTTCAAAATGCAGGTTTCAGAGCAGACTGAGCGGATCCAGTTCAAGGCGTATTGTTGCAATAGTGGTGTTGATGATGGGGATGTTTGCAGATTATATTATTGCAGTGTTTTAGGAAAATAATGTCAGAAACGGCAAATAAAAACGCCTGAGCATGCTCAGACGTTTTTATTATACATAGCAGACGAAAGTGCTTAATTAAGCCTCCTTCTTATCCGCCTCGGCCTCAAGATTAGCTTTATGATCTAACTCATTGGCTGGCATCCCTTTGCCATCATTTTTCAAGTAGTAATCCATCCAGCGCATCAGACGTAGATGATAATCATATTGAGCCGCCGCTTTACGGTTTCCATGACCTTCACCTGGGTAGTAAACCAAACGTACTGTCTTGCCCTGCACTTTCATGTAGCGGTAAAGTTCCATAGATTGCGCTGGGTGAACTCGTGGATCATTCTTACCGTGCATAATAAGCAGTGGTGTCTCAGACTGGCCTGCCCAGTAGATTGGGCTACGTTCTAGGTACCACTGCCACTTATCCCAAGGGTAAGAGCGTGCGTGAACCTGATGCATCTCGTTTGAAATATCGGTTGTTCCGAACTTAGATAGCTGATTGGTAACACCAACAAACATCACACTAGCAGCAAAGTGCTTAGTCAGCTTAGTCGCCGCCCAAGCAGAAGCATAACCTCCGTATGAACCACCGGTAATACCAACCTTGCTACTATCGACTAAGCCCATATCGACAAGGTGTGTTTTAAACTCGACTAAATCATCAAACTCTTTACCCGCATAATCATTCTGACCCAGCTTTGAGTAATCGACGCCTTTACCAGTACTGCCACGGTAGTTCGGATAAAAGACGGCATAACCTTGAGCTGCCCCTAACTGACCGGGACGAGAGTAATTAGTCAACCATCCATCTTTATCGTGACTCTCGGGGCCACCGTGAACAGACATAATAAGCGGGTAACGTTGCCCCTTATTATAATCGAGTGGATAAATGAGAACACCACCAATTTCAACACCATCTTTGGCCTTGAAGGAAATAGATTCTTGTTTAGCAAAACGCTTGTCATCTAGCCAAGTGTTCGAATTACTCAAGCGTGTCGCTTTATGCTTACTGCCGCGCAACATATAGACTTCGCTTGGATGTTGAGCCGTATTGGCACTCAGTGCAATGGTTTTGTCAGAATCCGAGATACTCAGCTGTGACGCGATAAACTGACCCGCTTTAACCACCACTTTGTAATCATTGCTACCAGGCTTAATGATACCAATCACGGAGTCAGTGTTGATATTAGTGATAAAATAGAGCTCGTTTTTATCATTTTTCCATTCAAAATCACTCACATGACCTAAGTGATTCGGTAACCATTCACTGATCTTTCCGGTATTGGTTTCTGCTAGATATAGACGGCCAGCAGCAGGGTCGTGTATATCTTCTGCACCTAGAATGGCGACATACTGACCATCATGAGAAAGCTCGGCATTGCCTAATTTACCTTGTGTAGCAAACGAGGTAACCACCTTTTGGCTTGCCACATTGACAATATGCCACTGAGATCTCATGTATTGGTCATCAATCAATGCTGTAGGTTGCGTTTTTACGAGCAACTGCTCACCATTAGCTGACCACTGCACATTGGAGACATAATCTTCTATGTTCCAAGCAACTGGGGTAAGTGGCATGTCACTCACAGCCAAATCAACAACATAAAGCTGCTTGTTGATCAGATTTTCTTCATATACCTCAGCCATAAAGCCAAGTTTTTCAAGTTTTTCAACGCTTTTGTCTTCAGCAGGTTTTGCAATTAACGCTATCTGCTTTCCATCCTTGCTAAGCGCATAGTTAGCAACATCAGTCTCTTTAAGCTCTAGGGTCTTTTGCGCCTGACCACCGTTAAAAGGGATCTGATAAAGCGCAGTAAACTTGTCTTCGCCCATTTTGGCAAGAAAATAGATCAAGCTACCGTCAAAAGACCACTGAATATTGTTAACTGTTACCTGACCGGTGATGTAAGGACGTTCGATGCCTTGGTCATCGACAAGATAAAGCTCAGTCCAGTTCAAGCCATTCTCTTCTTTATAAAGCTCACGAGGGACATAACGGGTAAAGGCAACATTGTCACCTGATGGACTAACTTGTACTTGAGCCACTTGCTGCAAGCCAATCACCTCTTCAGCGGTTAAGGTGTTGCTTGCATGCGCAGCAACACTCAACAAGCCTACCGTTAAGAGCATCGCCTGCTTCACAGCATTTAACTGTATTTTCATATTTTGTAATAACCCTATCTGTTAGTTGTCTTATTATTGTTATCTTATTATTGTTATCTTTTTATTGTTATCTTATTTCGCGACGTATTATAGGTTCATTTAGAGGAAATGGAAACAAATGCCAAGATAAAATCTAGCCTCTGCCCGTTCTGTTCACGGCTAGCGCATTTTAATCCCTGACTCTAACAGGGTTCTAGCCCTGCCATTTTCTTTTTCCTCGCCACACTGGCTGATTTCGTTGTATCTTGTTTAAATAACGCCATAGCTATTTTTCTCGTCACGTTAAACACTAGCAGCCCTTGCTTTTTACGTATTCTCGACTCATCCTCCCTAAAATTCATATCTAACATCCAATGCATACTTTCAACTTGCCAATGACTGCGTACCGCATCAAGCGTAATAATGCTATTTTTAATATCTAGTATGCTAAGTAACTCTGATATCGCTGTGATTCATTTGTTTTGCTATCAACCGCTGTTTGTCCTAACACTCATTGATGTTGGCAACTCCATGCACTGACGGTATGTAAGGCATTTTTTCTATCTTTTGTTGTGAATGAACGACGGGCTGTTTTCCTATCAATGGCAATGA
>JBAHZX010000146.1:0-5335 GCA_037132815.1 Shewanella sp. | reverse complement strand
ATAAAAATTATCCATTAGAGGTTCTGCCCACTCTTCTCGCATCGTTGGTAATAGTTCATAGTAAATACAACCTTGGCGAAACAGAGAGTATGAGCGAGTTTTACTGGTATTTGCCTTTATTGTCTTTTCCAAATCAGCATCCTCGCCCGCTTTTCCTAGTAGCATCAGCAAACCTATCGCCAAGGCGCTTAGCAAAAACAATCGGTCTCTACGTACCGGGGAACGCGTGTAGGTGGCACTCATTCCCATGCCAAAACGATAGTCTTTAATGTCACGAAAAGTCGTCTCTATCCCCCAACGTTTCCCATATAAAGTCAACACCTTACTACTTGCTAAATCACGTCGACTTGAGGCTAAGTACCAAGCTTCTTTCATGCCTTTTTTCTTGGTGCAAATGACCCGAGCAACAGCGTGTTTATTACCCGTTATTTGAACGTCTTTAAGGGGTCTTATTCTGCCGCTGCGTCATAGCCAGTCCTTTACTGGAAACAGCTCTCCTACCGCATCGGTGACTTTGATATTAGCCTTAATTCTAATGATGAAGTCAAAACCCAGCTCATGCTCAATGAAGTTAAATAGTGCCGTATCACTAAAGCCTCTATCAGCAACAATGGTCACTTTAACATCCTCTGCAACGAGCGCCCTTAGCTTAACCAGCAACTCATCCTTATGGTTGTTTCTATTGCCTTTTAGAGTATATTTACGATGGATTTTCCATAGCAGTGGCGTGTTACGACCATGAGTTGTTTGCATACTCAACACGATGGTTGAATGATCATCTGAATCAAATTCAGTCCAATCGAGAGAGACCACTATCTTGAAAAACACCGGCTTGGTGACGGCGTTCGTCTGCTTGTTGAAAAAATAAGCGTACAAAATGCTACAATCTAATGTTTTTCTTTGAGTGTTATTTGTTCTATTTTTGTTTGCCGCTGTTTTATTATATCAAAGCCTGTCGATTATCCTTGAGATCTGAGGTGATCACTCGAGGTGGTACCTATGTTGTAATTTCCCAAGGTGTTCTCTGGTAAGCCTAAATATGGCTTTGTTATTTATGTTTAGATTTACAGCAAAAGAAGTAGGCGGTATTTTATGTTGGTCAAGGGAAAAAGTCATGAAGAAGAGTTGACCCAAGAAATATTACTCTGGTTAGGTCAGGAGGAGCCTCAATTGCCCGACGCCAGATTTGAATATTTCCATTCATCCAGCGACATTTTTGTTAAGCAACTATCGCCAGATTTAATTGTGTTATCAATGCAAGCTGAAATACAAGATAAAGTATTGGTGACACTGCGTCATCATCAGTTAACTTCGCATTGTTTAATTTTGGTAGTGCAGGATAGTGTGCTGTCTCCTTATCTTGCTAATGGGGTGTGGCATGAAGACTATAATAAGCAATATCAAACGTATAAATTAAGGAGACAACAGGTAAAATTACGTTATTTTGATGATAATGCCTATAAATTACTGGCGTATTTTTGGTTGCATCCTGAATTTACCTTGACTCCCCATAGTGTTCCCTCCAATAGAATATTATTCAATTATCCCTTATTAAGTGCCTGGGAAATATCAGATGAAGAGAGTTTTTTATGGCTGACATCCCTTAAACGTAAAGGCTGGATTGAGTCCAATCGCCTAGTCAATCGGCTGCGCTTCTGTAATGCCTGTCAATCAGGTCACCTTAATTACATAGATACTTGCCCTCAATGCCACAGCATAGAAATTGAAATGCAAGCAAGCCTGCATTGTTTTAATTGTGGTCATATTGGCAAGCAAGATAGTTTTAATAAACAGATGGGGCTTTCATGCCCTAACTGCACACAAGATCTGCGTCATTTAGGTGTCGACTATGATAGGCCGATTGAAAACCAGCATTGTACCAACTGTGACTCTATTTTTATTGAATCTCATGTTGAGGCCGAATGCCTCCATTGCATGGTTCATAATAAGTTGGCTGATTTACAGGTGCGTAATATTTATGACTATTGCCTGGAAACGAGTGGTCGACACCTAGTTCGTCAGGGAAAAGATCAAGGGTTATTGGCTTTGCTACCGGGCGATGCGATGACCAGTGCTCAATTTGAATGGCTAATCAGCTGGCAGAATCAATTAGCAACCCGTCATGGGCATGAGCATACAATCGTATCGCTACATATGTTAAATTTAAATGAATTTATTATCCAAGAAGGGGAAACGAAGGGCTTCGCTCAACTGGATGCGTTGCAGGAAAGGATCCGCAGTACGATTCGCGTTACGGATGCCTGCAGCTACTTCACTGAATATGGATTATTGATGTTTTTACCTTTTACAAAAATAGATCAAATTAAGATTATCTATCGCAAAATCTTTGAAGTCAAAAATAGTCAGGTGGCCTCACAGATTGAGATTAGGGTAAGGGCGATAGCACTACCTGATAATCAGTTTGGCGATGATGTTCAGGCATGGCTAACTGATAAACTGGCGGGTGCGGAATCACTCCGATGTTAAGTGAGTTTAATACCCTTAGCTATATTGTATTAGATATCTGGTATCAGCTGGGAGAACACTTAATTTTTTTCATCTGGCTTATCCCTTTCGCGCTTATGTATGAGATGCCTTTGATGGTTATTGTCGTGGGCGGTATTTTACGTTGGTATTACGCAACCTTTATGTTGCCGCATAAAGCGTCATTGTTTAAGCCTAAAGTGTCCTGCATTATCACTTGTTATGCCGAAGGAGACTTAGTTAAGTCTACTATCGACTCTTTTATCGAGCAGACCTACGATGGCGAACTCGAGATCATTGCTGTCGTCGATGGTGCAGTGCAAAATGCCGATACCTATCGCGTGGCAATGGACTGTGCGAAGGATTGTAAGACTGAAAAACGTAACGTTATCGTGTTGCCCAAATGGCAGCGGGGAGGAAGGGTTTCTACGCTTAATGCCGGTTTAAGCATGGCATCGGGGGAGATTGTTATTAATGCTGATGCCGACACATCATTCGATAATGACATGGTTAACCAAGTTGTCCCTTACTTTGAAGATCCTAACGTACCAGCTTTAGGCGGGGCGCTTAGAGTTCGAAATGTCAGTGAGTCTATTTGGACTCGTATGCAAGCTATTGAATACTTGATCTCCATGCAGGTAGGAAAAACTGGGCTGGCTCAGTGGAATTTTCTTAACAATATTTCAGGTGCTTTTGGTGTGTTCAGACGAGGGTTTCTGATTCAAATTGGAGGTTGGGATACCCATACTGCTGAAGACCTCGATTTGACGATCAGAATTAAGCAGTATTTCAAGCGCCACCCGAACTGGAAGATCCCCTTTGCTACCTTAGCGATTGGCCATACAGATGCCCCAGCGGATCTAAAAACTTTAGTAATGCAAAGATTGCGCTGGGATGGTGATCTCTTGTTTCTATATTTCCGTAAACATTGGCCGGCATTCACGCCTAAACTTTTAGGTTGGGGCACTTTCTTATTTACCCTATTCTATGGTTTCTTACAAAATGTCTTGATGCCTTTTATCATAGTGATCTACTGCGCCGGTATTATCTTGCTCTATCCATGGCAATTCGTTGCGTCAATATCCACTGTTATATACAGCCTCTACTTTGTGGTATTAGTGTTTTTCTACCTGCTGGTGTTGTTGGCTATTTCAGAACGGGTGAAGCAAGATTTAAGGCTCTCACTCTGGCTACCCCTGTATCCTTTCTATGCATTTTTTATGCGTCTAGTTTGTGTGTTTGCCTTGATTAATGAGCTGCTTAGACGTTCACATGAAGAAAGTTCTATGGCTCCATGGTGGGTACTCAAACGCGGAAGGAAATTTTGAATCATAAGTTACGATTATAGCCATCAGACAGAGAATTAAGCAGGAATATTGAGATGAAAATAAACTACCAATCGACACCTAAGGCTGAAAAACCTGATGTGGATAATAGCGTTGAAGTTAAGTATTCGTCGGCTAAACGAGGAGGCTTTAAATTTAGATGGTATTTATTACTGTTGATGGTGATATCTCCAGTGCTCTTGGTGAGCTGGATATTGGCAAAGCCGCATGTATTCGTTCTTGCTCCAGGCATTATCACCACCGAGCCATTGGAGATAAGGGCTCCCAGTAAAGGAATAGTGCAAAGTGTGGCAGATTATGTGACACACGAAGTCAAGAAAGGCAGTGATTTGCTGGTGATAGCGGATCCTGAATTAGATGCCCAAGTGGCAGAGATTACACGGCAGTTATTCGAAATAGAAGGAGAAGCATCCTTCGATGGTGAGCCTGTGTTACTGAGACTGCATCAACGTATCGAAGTGGCTCAGGATGGGGTAAAACGCCAAGATGACTTACTCATTACCTATAAAAACTTTCAGAATAGAGGAATAGTGCCAACCTCTGATATGGCCATGATTATGCAATCTAATACGGCATCTGAAATGGCATTAGAGCAAGCTAAAGTCGATCTGTTACATGAACTTGAACGACAGCATATTCAGTCAATCGCAGGCGTGATCACTCAAATCCGCAACCAGCTAAAGTTGCAACTTTCTAAATTAAAATCGAAACAATCTGAGATGAATATAATGGCTCCGTTTACGGGCAGGATAGAAGATATTTTGGTACAGGTTGGTGAACGGGTAGATGAGAACCAGCCTCTATTGTGGTTAACTGGTAGAGATAAGCCTGTGGTCGTAGCTTATTTGGATCCTAAGTATCTTGAATACGTAGATATTGGCCAGCAAGCGACGATTAAACTGCCAAATGGGCAAAATATCAGAGGGAAGATCGAAGAACCTACTGAGCTAGTGACTAACATACCTAAGCAACTTTCAGGCCCCTTCGATGGTGATAAATCAGCATTAAAGGTGACACTTACTCTGGAAGAAACTTTGCTTTTAAAAGTTGAGGGCGTACCCGTGGAGATCAGCTTTGATTATAAATGGTTATTCTAAGTTTGCTATACAGGGCGGGATTATGCTTTGTTTGATTTTTGACCAAATAAAATATCCGCTCTAAATTTAGCATCCCAACATGCTCTTTGCATTTTGCCCGCAACACTCTCTTTTAGTGGATGTGCTTTGATTAAGTTCAGTAGCTTACGTCTGATTATCGCTAAGTTTATCGCTCCGTCATCTGCATAAATTTGGCTCTCATCTTCCCTAAAGGTGACATCTAATACCCAATGCTGGCTATTTTCTATCGCCCAATGACCTCTTATGTACCCTGCAACCTTTTTAATGTCTTCTTTGAGTGACGTTATATAATAAGACGTCTCTTGCTCTGTTTTCATTTTCAATTGCCGAGTCCGCTTTACTTGCACTACAGCGAAGCTATCCTTGAACTTGTCTGTTTCATCAAAC
>JBAHZX010000084.1:0-11613 GCA_037132815.1 Shewanella sp. | reverse complement strand
GGTAATTTTGAAGGTGTCCAAGAGGCACTCGCGCGGATTATTGCCAATACCTATCAGTTAGAAGCCGCAAGGCGCTTGACGACAACGGGCATTGACTTGAAAGTGAAGCCATCGGTTGTAACAGCGATAGCAAAATATCACATGACTGAAATGAGCCGTGATGTGCTTAATGATGCTATGGATATTCAATCGGGTAAGGGGATCCAATTGGGTCCGAAAAACTACCTAGGTCACCCATATATGGCAACTCCCATCTCAATAACTGTCGAAGGAGCTAATATTCTCACTCGTAGTTTGATGATATTTGGCCAAGGGGCGACTCGTTGTCATCCATATGTGCTGGCTGAAATGGAAACCGCGGCAATGGAAGATAAGGATGCGGCATTGGAACGTTTCGATTCGCTGCTACTTGGACATATAGGCTACGCTAGCCGTAATGCCTTCAGTGCACTGTTTTGTGCGTTAACCGCGAGTCGATTCAACCAGGCACCAGTGAGTGGTGAAACTCAACAGTATTATAAAGACATGTCGAGATTATCATCAGCGTTGGCATTTATGACCGATATTTCTATGTTGATTATGGGTGGAGATCTGAAACGAAAAGAGATGTTATCGGCCAGAATGGGTGATGTACTTAGTGAACTTTACTTAGGCTCTGCAACCCTAAAACTCTTCGAAGATAACGGCCGTCAATATGATGATCTTCCTGCGGTGCGCTATGTGATGGCCACTCGATTGCACAAAGCGGCTAAGGCGTTAGAAGGGGGGCTGCATAATTTCCCTAATAGGCCTGTTGCTTGGATGATGAAGGCGTTAATTTTTCCTCTGGGCAACCATTTTAATGGTGTGACTGACAAGATGGCTATTGATCTTGTCAAAGGCATGTTAAAGCCAGGAGCGGCGCGTGATCGCATTACTTTCTTATGTCCCGATTTTGAGGGCGATACAGGCGGTATTGCCGACGTTGAACGTGCCTTCATCGCACAGTATAATTGTAATAAAATCTATAAGAAAATAAAAACTGCCCAGCGAAGCGGTAGTTTACCTAAGAAGATCAGTAATGTGCCATTGTTCAATCTTGCCCATGAGATACAAGTCATTGATGGAGCTGAATTGGAATCGATTCTTGCTGCTGATAAGCTGAGACTGGCTGCCATTAATGTCGATGATTTCAGTTCTCTGTAACTTTTAGAGTCATCGCTTAACAACAAAAAGGACGCCGAGGCGTCCTTTTTGTTGTTATTTTACAAAAAAAGCGTATTAAAGCATGCTTTTTTGTAAAAATCGGGATTAAGCGACGATCAATACCTTCGAGGTATTGGTTCCACCAATGGTTTCCATTGAATCCCCCTTAGTCATCAGGACCATATCACCACTTTTAAGGTAACCTGCCGATGTCAATGTTTCTAGCGCTTTTCGAGCCACTTCTCCGGCACTGACACTGGTAGAGTCAAAATATACTGCCTGCACACCACGATATATGGCCATTCTGGCTAATGTCACTTTATGACGAGATAAGGCAAAAATAGGTAAACCGGAACTGATCCGAGACATTAACTGAGGAGTTGCACCAGATTCAGTTAATGCAATAATAGCCTTGATACCTTTGAGATGATTTGCCGCGTACATAGTAGAGAGGGCAATAGTTTCTTCAACTGAATCGAAACTTTCATCGAGTCTATGTTTAGAGACTTGTACACTGGGGTGTGACTCTGCTCCAAGACAAACTTCCGACATTGCCTTGACGGTTTCTTCAGGAAAGTCACCTGCAGCAGTCTCTGCTGAAAGCATCACAGCATCGGTACCATCAAGAACGGCATTAGCCACATCCATGACCTCTGCACGAGTCGGCATAGGGCTGGAGATCATAGACTCCATCATCTGGGTTGCCGTGATCACGCTCTTATTAAGCTGGCGAGCACGACTGATGAGCCTTTTCTGTACGGCAACGAGGGCAGGATCGCCAATCTCGACACCAAGATCACCACGGGCAACCATGACCACATCAGATGCTCTGATCACATCGTCCATAGCTTCGTCAGTTGCTACCGCTTCTGCGCGTTCAACTTTAGATACGATAAGTGCTTTGCTGCCCGCTTTAAGAGCAAGTTCACGTGCAAGATCAAGATCAGCGCCTGTGCGAGGGAAAGAAACCGCAAGATAGTCGACTTGAATTTCAGCCGCGGTAAGGATATCGCGCCTATCTTTTTCGGTTAGCGCAGCAGCAGATAGGCCTCCACCTTGTTTATTGATACCTTTATTATTTGATAATGGTCCAGCAACGGTAACGATAGTGTGTACCTTATTGCCTTCAATACTCTCGACTTTTAGTTGTACACGGCCATCGTCGAGCATTAGGATATCACCGATGTCAACATCGTTTGGTAACTCTTTATAATCAATACCGACTTGTTTTTCATCGCCTTCGCCTTCAGGAAGATCGGCATCTAAGATAAAACTTTGACCAAGGTCTAGTTGAACCTTCTTATTGCCTTTAAAGGTAGAAACACGAATTTTTGGACCTTGAAGGTCCCCTAGTACAGCAATATGAACACCGAGTTCAGCCGCTATTTTTCGTGCATCTTGAGCGCGTTTGATGTGATCTTCGGCTGATCCGTGAGAGAAATTAAGTCGAACAACATTAGCGCCTGCTTTTATGATGCGGCGTAAGTTGTCATCGCGATCGGTAGCGGGACCCAAAGTGGTTACAATTTTGGTTCTGCGGAACATGACAAACTCCGTTAATTAAGGTTAAAAAATTCTGGTTCTATATTAACAGAGGTTTTGAGTTTATGTAGGAAAATTACAAGTAAGATGATCTTTAACAAAATAATTAATGACGTAAATCTGAAAGATGTGAGTTATTCGGCAGCACAAAGAAAATAGTGCTGCCTATCTTGAGACAAAAAATACCCTATAATTGTGGTTCTTTATCTATTCTGGACTCTTTTAACACCTCTTTGACTCGTTTTAAACTCTCTCTAAAGCGAGGTCCACGCCGCAAAGTAAATCCTGTTGCTAATACGTCAATGACGACCAACTGTGCTAAGCGAGATGCCATAGGGAGATACATATCGGTGTCTTCAGGAACTTCCATGGTAACCGGAAGAGTACACTCTTTAGACAGTGGAGAGTTACGGGCAGTTAACCCTATAACGGCGGCACCATTTTCACGAGCAAGTCTTGCTATATCTATCAATGACTTGGTTCTTCCCGTATGAGAAATAAGCACGAATACGTCACCTTCACCACTATTGATACAGCTCATTCGTTGCATCAAAACGTCATCGAAACAAATAACAGGCACGTTAAATCGAAAGAATTTATTTTGCGCATCATGGGCAACAGAAGCTGAAGCACCGAGTCCAAAGAAAGAAATTTTCTTAGCCTGAGTCAGAATGTCAACGGCTTTATTGATGGCTGTCGTATCGATACTTTGCCTGGCGGTATCGAGAGAAGCCATTGATGATTCAAATATTTTTGTTGTATATAAGTCGGGAGTGTCATTTTCTTCCACATGTCGACTGACATAAGGGGTACCGTTAGCTAAACTTTGGGCTAGGTGGAGTTTAAAGTCAGGGAAGCCTTTAGTGTCTAAGCGGCGACAGAAGCGGTTAACCGTAGGTTCACTGACATTGGCCATCTTGGCCAGAGTCGCAATACTTGAGTGGATAGCCGTTTGTGGAGAAGCCAAAATGACCTCAGCAACTTTACGTTCTGATTTACTAAAATGGGTGAGGCTTTTTTGGACCTTTTCTAGGGTATTCATATGGGTTCGTCCACTCGAAAAAGATGTCATTATTAGAAAGCTTCAATAAATTAAAAACTTGTCCTGTATGACTGATTATAATTTAAAAGTGATTAAAACTTCTACTACATCTGGTAATTTAATCACAAAACCATACCAGATTCTAGGGAGGTATGCTTAACTGTTAACTGGATACTGTTAACTGGGTAACTATAAAGCTATATATTGTTAACTAGACATCTGTTATTTGCAGGTTTAAGATGCAATTAATCATTTCTGTTGTTATATTACAACAAATGTGAGAATTTCAAATTGCTTTAATTGAGCACCGTGGCATTAGGAGATTAAGAAGGTATGGCCAAAACAACACCAGGAGCCAAGGCTTGTGATTTTGTATTGTTTGGTACTAAAGGTGATTTAGCCAAGCGTAAATTACTGCCCTCTTTATACCAGTTAGACAAAGCGGGACTGCTTAATGTCGATACTAAGGTCATTGGCGTAGCTAAAAACCTTTTTACTCAAGAAGAGTTTAAAGAGTTAGTTAGTACTGCCCTGAATATTTTTGTGAAAGAGGACCTCTGTGAGGAAACCGTTGAGCGTTTCTTACAACGATGCCATTACATTGGAACTAATTTTACTGATTCTGAAGGTTATAAATCTTTCCATGGCATACTCGAACCTGAAAAAAGAGTGGTGGTCAGTTATCTTGCGACTCCCCCCGCAATATTCGGAGACATCTGTCGTTGTCTTCATGAGCAAAAATTAATTTTTGCAGATTCTCGTGTCGTTGTAGAAAAACCCATCGGTTATGATCTGGAATCTTCTAAAATTATTAATGACAATGTTTCTGCCTTCTTTAATGAAAATCAAATTTACCGTATCGATCACTACCTAGGTAAAGAAACGGTTCAGAATCTTATTGCACTTCGTTTTGCCAACTCATTGTTTGCATCAAAATGGGATAATAGCACGATCGACCATGTACAGATCACCGTGGCGGAAGAGATCGGTATCGAAGGCCGTTGGAGCTACTTTGATAAGGCTGGACAAATGCGAGACATGATCCAAAATCATTTGTTACAAGTATTGACTCTCGTCGCTATGGATCCTCCGGTTAACTTAAATGCTGATAGTATTCGCGACGAGAAAGTAAAAGTGCTCAAATCTCTTCGTCCTATTAATTCAGACAATATTTATGAAAATACAGTACGTGGTCAATACTCATCAGGATTCATGAAGGGCTCGAAGGTTCCTGGATATCTCGAAGAAGATGGTGCTAACACGCTGTCTAATGCTGAAACTTTTGTTGTATTAAGAGTCGATATTGATAACTGGCGTTGGTCCGGTGTGCCATTCTATCTTCGCAGTGGTAAGCGGATGCCAACCAAAAGTTCTGAAATTGTTGTCTATTTCAAGAACCCACCCCATAACCTCTATAGTTCAAGCTATAGAAATCTGCCACCAAATAAATTAACCATTCGACTTCAGCCCCATGAAGGAGTCGAAATTCAGATGATGAACAAGGTACCCGGTCTTGAGCAAAAGCAACGACTACAGACTACAAAACTGGATTTAAGTTTTTCCGATACGTTTAAAAATGATCGTATCGCAGATGCCTATGAGCGTTTGTTACTCGAATCTATGCTGGGTAATCAAGCATTGTTTGTTCGACGTGATGAGGTCGAGCAAGCTTGGATTTGGGTTGACGGGATTATTCAAGCTTGGGAAGAGAGTAATGAAAAACCCAAACCCTATCCAGCTGGTAGTTGGGGCCCTGTTGCATCCGTTGCTTTAATCGCAAAAGACGGACGTTCTTGGGACGAATAAGAGGAATTAATGATGATTAAAGTAAGTGTATTCAAATCATTTGATGATAAAATATCGCTAGAAACTCAGCTTGCTGACCGTGTTGCAAAGCAATTGCAAGAAGCGGTAGACACTCGTGGTAAAGCTAGCCTGATTGTTTCAGGTGGATCGACTCCGGTAAAGTTTTTTCAATTGCTAAGCAATAAAAATGTTGAATGGAGTGAGGTGTATATCACCTTAGCTGATGAACGTTGGGTTGATAATGACCTTGCGGCTTCTAACGAGAAGCTTGTTCGGACTCATTTGTTACAAAATAAGGCGCACACCGCCAAATTTCGCGGCTTAAAAAATATGTTTGCTTCGCCTGAGCAGGGCTGTTCAATGACCATAGAGCAACTCGCGAACTTTCCACACCCCTTCGATGTTGTCGTTCTGGGAATGGGGAATGATGGCCATACTTGCTCTTGGTTCCCATGCTCGAAAGAGATAGAAACCGCTCTGTCTACAGAGAAGCTATGTGTGGCTGTTAATCCGGGAACCGCACCGAATCCAAGATTGTCATTATCAAAAACGGCTATTTTGGCGAGTCGTCAAATTTATTTACATATTGTTGGAGAGCAGAAATTATCTGTTTATCGCCGGGCACTTGAAAATGAAGATGCCAAAAGTATGCCGATTAGAGCTGTATTGGCACAACATAAGACACCAGTTGATGTTTACTGGAGCGCTTAAGGAGTTGTTATGCACTCAGTTGTACGATCTGTAACCAATAGGGTTATCAAACGTAGTAAAGTGTCACGGGCAAAATACCTCGCGGCACTCGATGAAGCAAAATTAAATGGAGTTCATCGCAGCTCTTTGAGTTGCGGTAACTTAGCCCATGGATTTGCCGCCTGTAAAGCAGATGATAAGCAATCAATTAAAGGGTTAACAAAGGCAAATATAGGCATAATCACGTCATTTAACGATATGCTCTCGGCTCACCAGCCTTATGAAACCTACCCTGAGCTTTTAAAACAAGCTTGTGCCGAAGTGGGCAGTGTGGCACAGGTCGCAGCTGGAGTTCCCGCCATGTGTGACGGTGTTACTCAAGGTCAGCCAGGAATGGAACTCAGTCTCCTAAGCCGTGAAGTGATCGCGATGTCTACTGCTGTAGGTCTGTCACATAATATGTTCGATGGTGCGTTGTTACTCGGAATATGTGACAAAATTGTCCCAGGTCTGTTGATTGGAGCTCTCAGCTTTGGCCATTTACCTATGCTATTTGTGCCAGCAGGCCCGATGAAATCGGGTATACCTAATAAAGAGAAAGCCCGAATACGTCAGAAGTTTGCTCAAGGCAAGGTCGATAGAGCAACGCTGCTTGAAGCTGAATCCGCCTCGTATCACAGTGCGGGTACTTGTACTTTCTATGGTACCGCCAACAGTAATCAATTGATGCTCGAAGTTATGGGTTTACAACTACCTGGTTCATCTTTCGTTAATCCAGATGATCCATTAAGAGAGATGTTAAATAAGACGGCAGCGAAGCAAGTTTGTCGTCTGACAGCGATGGGAACACAATACACGCCTATCGGTGAAATCGTAAACGAAAAATCAATTGTGAATGGTATCGTCGCATTGTTGGCGACAGGTGGTTCAACCAACCTTACTATGCACATTGTTGCGGCGGCTAGAGCCGCTGGAGTCATTATCAATTGGGATGATTTTTCAGAATTATCAGACGCAGTGCCTCTTATTGCTCGGGTATATCCCAATGGTCATGCGGACATTAATCATTTCCACGCTGCCGGTGGTATGGCCTTTTTAATCAAAGAGCTATTAGATGCTGGAATGCTCCATGAAGATGTCAATACTGTAGCGGGTCATGGTCTTCGTCGATACACCCAAGAGCCTAAGTTGATCGATGGTGAAATAAAGTGGCTAAAAGGCCAAACAACGAGCCTAGATGCAGAGGTATTGACTTCAGTCGCTCAACCATTCCAAGTTAACGGTGGTTTGAAACTGTTAACAGGAAATCTAGGCCGAGCGGTGATCAAGGTGTCAGCAGTATCTGAACAACACAGAGTTGTAGAGGCACCAGCCGTTGTCATCGATGATCAGAATAAACTCGATGCTATCTTTAAAGCGGGTGATCTCGATAAAGATTGTGTTGTCGTCGTTAAGGGACAGGGGCCTAAGGCCGTCGGTATGCCTGAACTGCATAAGCTCACTCCTATCTTAGGAACACTTCAAGATCGTGGCTTTAAGGTCGCTTTACTGACTGATGGCCGAATGTCAGGAGCCTCGGGTAAAGTACCTGCAGCTATACATCTGACACCAGAAGCGCTTGATGGTGGTTTAATCGCTAAGGTGCGATCCGGTGACATGATCCGTGTAGATGCGCTAACCGGCGAACTTTCCTTATTAGTGAGTGATGCCGAACTTGAGACACGCGTAGCGGAAAAAGTCGACCTTCATAAAACAAGTTATGGTATGGGCCGAGAGTTATTTGGCGCATTAAGATCAAATTTAAGTAGTCCTGAAACAGGTGCACGTAGCACCAGTGCAATCGATGAAATATATTAAGGAAAGATTAGAAATGCCTGAGAATAACTGGCTATTACAACCACAAGATATTTTTAATCGCAGTCCTATTGTCCCTGTCATGGTGATCAATAAGATAGAAGATGCAGTGCCACTAGCTAAGGCACTGGTTGCTGGCGGGATCAGCGTGCTAGAAGTGACTTTACGTACACCTTGTGCGTTAGAAGCAATCACCTTGATAGCCAAAGAAGTTCCCGATGCGTTTGTTGGTGCAGGAACAATCTTAAATGAAGAACAGTTACAGCAAGCTGTCGATGCTGGTGCTCAATTTATTATTACACCCGGAGCCACACCTAGGCTGTTAAAAGTGGCTATGGCAGGAAATATTCCCTTGATCCCAGGAGTCGCCAGTATTTCTGAGGTGATGACGGGTATGTCGCTGGGTTACACCCATTTCAAGTTCTTTCCAGCTGAAGCCTCAGGTGGCATCAATGCACTAAAAGCATTCGCAGGTCCGTTAGCTGATATTCGTTTTTGTCCTACGGGTGGGATAACACCGAATAGCTACCGTGATTATCTGGCTTTAAAAAATGTTGATTGTATTGGTGGTAGCTGGATAGCACCAACGGATGCAATAGAGCAGGGTGATTGGGCTCGTATTACACAGTTGTGCAAAGAGGCGATAAGCGGGATTCAGCCTAGTAGAAATGAAGCTCTATTGTAATGGGCTGAGCATAAGGTAAATATCTAAACTGATGACTATCAAGCCTAATTTTCGACGTCTCCTATCTCTATTTTCTAATATTTATAGCCCATCTAAAGGGCTAGCGACCCCATCTGCTCCCATATTAAGTACATGAGTATAAATTTGCGTAGTTCGAATATCACTATGACCTAGTTGAGCTTGAATTGTTCGAATGTCGGTGCCGCGCTGTAATAAGTGAGTAGCAAAAGAATGCCGTAAGGTATGACAACTGATCAGCTTAGTAAATTGACATTTTTTTCTGGCCGCTTTTAGGGACTTTTGAATACCAGAAGGGTTAAGGTGATGCCTGCGTATGGCACCATCATTTGGATCGGTGCTTAAAGAGTGAGAGGGAAATAGGTAGTGCCAAGCAAAGTCAAAAGGAGCAGCTGGATATTTTCTGGCCAAAGCATAAGGTAAACAAACACCTGCGTATTCCTTTTTTAATCTGTCACTTTGGTAATATTGATCCGCTAAAGTTATCTGCATCTTAATTTCGGGCGCTAAAGACTTCGCTAATGTTACTCTGCGATGCTTGCCTCCTTTAGCATCCCAAACTTCAATCCCAAAAAAGTTGAAATCAATATCTTTAATTCGTAAGCGTAGCACTTCCGATTTACGTAAGCCGCTACCATACATTAGCTGAGCCATAAGCAAGTGGGGCGGAGATAGAGCACTGAGTAGTTTTGATATTTCTGTTTGAGTAAGTACGACGGGGAGTTTTGCATGGCGTTTACTTTGTCTAAAATTTAACTGTAAAGAAAGCGGCTTATTTATAATTTCTTTATACAAAAATACTAGCGCATTCAAGGCCACAGCTTGGCTTTGTGGTGCTAAATTTCGCTCATTAGCTAAGTGAGTCAAAAATCGCTCAACCTCGTCATTGTACATATCATTAGGATGCTTTTTTTGACTGAACAATATATAGCGCTTTATCCACAGTAAATAGCTAGTAATGGTGGATTCTCTAAAACGAATAGTGCGCATTTTTTCTTCAACATAACTTAAATAAGGTGAGTTCATAGTCGCTACCATTAACACTGTACTTATATACAGTATCGTTGCGATTCCTCCTTTCCACAAGTGTGTGCATCCTTTTCTGCGGACATTTTTTGGACTATTGTCCTAGCATACTGATATTTTGAGTAAAAGGTGATAATGTGGTTTTTATCAAATGTAGAAAAGAGGAAAAATGCCTTGTTTAAACAAGGCATTTTTCCTCTTAATAAGCTGTTAGAACTAGTCAGTATTTTTTAGCATTGAGGTAACCAATGATCGGTGAGAAATTAATAGGTAAATTATGGGATACAGTAACAAGAGATGGTATTGGCTCTATTGCTTCTCCTTGGCACACAAGGCGACAAGGACGTGCAAATGTAGAAGCAAGACGAGACGAGTTATTGATGCTTGCACAAACAGAAAATGATGTCGCAGATATCAAATCTGGAAAGAAAAAGTTCACTGATGATCATAAACTAATTCCCTTGGTACATGATGATACAGAAATACCGCTCAGCAATAACCGAATTGAGCCATACTTTACGATTGAAAATATTGACTTTAATTCTGATCTTCGCTCTAAAGCTCAACGTATGCAAGAACAAATTAATTTAACTAAATCTGTAATTTATGCAGAAGAAGAGTTAGAAACAAACTTTAAAGATGGTAGTGATGAAGATATTGATCCAGATTGGTTTAGTCGTTGGAGAGACTGCGCTGAAAAAGTGAGTTCTGAAGAATTGCAAAGGCTTTGGGCAAAAGCTCTTGCTGGAGAGATTGTGAATCCAGGAAGTTATTCATTACGTACATTAGAATTTATAAGAAATATTTCGCAGAAAGAAGCTAATGAAATTTCAAAATTAGCCCCTTATGTTATATCAGGTTCAGTTTATCATGGGCCTTCTATTGAAAAAGCAGGGTTAAACTTCAGTTATCTACTTGAGATGGAAGATTTGGGAATCTTAAGTGGTATTAAAGGCAATGGATTACAGTTATCCATGAGTTCTCTTATTGATGGAAGTTATCAGAACCACATTGTTCATAACAATAAAGTATTGATTATGAAAAATGAAATAAAAGAAAAAAAGGCTAATTTTTCTGTTTATAAAGTGACAAGTATAGGGAAGGAAGTTTTAAGCTTAGGAGTATTCCCAATGACAGAAGAATATTTAGAAGAAATTGGGACAAAGGCAAAGCAACAAGGTTTTGAGGTTACACTGGCTGATTGGGTTCAAAGTTCGAAAGAAACAGGTCGTTATTCCAATCCTCGCATATTGTAAAGTTCTAACAAGGCATTTAAACGGAACTAAAACAATGGGTTACGTTACGCTTTGCTCCACAGTATAACCCACAATTTTAGTCCGCTTAATGCGGCGTTAGGCACTAGGGTCTGTTGATCTTTCGAGTATGATTTTCAAACAGCATGATGGCAATGTATAATGGTTTCGCCAAAAATCAACATACAAGAATACCCTCATGCTAAGAACAATGTTAACAGATAACCTCTGGCTAAAGCTATCTCAGCTAATGCAACACAGTGGAAGAGTTATAACAAGCCTGAACATAGAATGACCTTCGAAGGAATACTCTATCGAATGAGAATAGGTTGTCCATGGCGTGATTTACCTTCTGACTTCGGCAAGTGGAATACTATATTTAGACGTTTCAACTTATGGTCTAAAAAAGGAATATTGTTAAATTTATTCAAGAGTTTATCAAATGAAACTGATTCAGAATGGTTATTTATTGACGGTAGTATTATCCGTGCTCACCAACATAGTACAGGAGC
>JBAHZX010000034.1:0-12497 GCA_037132815.1 Shewanella sp. | reverse complement strand
GCAGTGTTAGGTCAATACTGAGCGAGCCACCTTAAAGCCTGATGGTCGATATAGTGGCTGATCAGTGTTTCAAGCGCAGAGACAGATCGAGCGCATGGACATGCTTGGTGAGCGCCCCAACAGAAATATAGTCGACGCCTGTTTTGGCGACATCGGCAATCGTGTTTATGGTGACGTTACCTGATACTTCGAGTTTGGCTTGCTTATCATCGGCAAGACGTTTATTGAGCTCTACCGATTCGATCATCATGGTCAGGTCAAAGTTATCTAGCATGATGATATCCGAGCCAGCTTCCAGTGCTTGTTGTAGCTCTAATATGCTTTCTACTTCAACTTCGATGAGTTTATCTGGCTCTAGTTCTCTGGCCTTCGAGATTGCTTGGGCTATACCACCACAAGCCATGATATGGTTTTCTTTGATAAGGAAGGCATCGAACAGGCCGATCCTATGGTTTTTGCCCCCGCCGCAGGTAACGGCATATTTTTGAGCGGTGCGTAGCCCAGGAATAGTTTTACGGGTATCGAGCAGTTTAGCTTTGCTGCCAGCTATTTTATCGACGTAAAGCTTGGTGAGTGTCGCCACTCCTGACAAGGTTTGAATAAAGTTCATTGCGGTACGTTCGCCAGTGAGTATGGTGCGAGCTGGGCCAGATAGTTCACACAAGACTTGATTGGCGACAATTAAATCACCATCGTCAACATGCCAGTGGAGGGCCACTTTAGCACCGAGTTGATTGAAAACCTGTTCGGCCCAAGCCTTGCCACAAAATACGCCGTCTTCGCGGGTGATTAAACTTGCTTGTGCATGTTGGTTTGCCGGAATGAGTCGCGCGGTGATATCTGCATTCGCTTTATCGATGTGAGTTGTTATTTTCTGACTATTAACCCCCTTGCTATTCATATTCTGGCTGGTTGCAGCTTGAGCAGGGGCTTGGTAGCCTAGGTCTTCTTCAAGTGCGGCTTTGACTACAAGCCTAATATCATTTTCTAACATAATCGGCATCCTCGGTGTGCGTGACGGACTTAAGCTAGGGATAACAGCCGAGTGATTCAGGTGATAACTCGACGGTTATGCTTGATAAGGCAATAATAACAAATTTGATTTATAAAGGTAGAGGGAGTTTTTTAATTCCTTGGCTAGTGGCTTATAAAAGATGGCTATTATTTCAACAATATGCCTTGAGTTGGACTTGCTCAGTCTGCTTTTAAAGCTGCACTTTGAAGTGGTATGGGTATAAATTTTTTATGTTTTAGTGCTGGATTTAGATTGAGGTGCAAGGGGCTGTTCAGGGAGCATGCTAACTGGTAAGGTGCTAATAAGGTATGATGCGTTGAGGTTAACTTTTTGTTGATAAAAACCAAACTTATTCCCAGTTTAACACTCGGCTGGGTTGATGGGGTGGAGCAGTGTGTATCACCACATTTTAACCTAAGGCCTACTAACGAAGTTAGCTTGTTAGTTATTCATAGCATAAGCTTACCAGCGGGCTGTTTTGGTACGCCTTATATCAATCAACTGTTTCAAGGTTGTTTAGATGTCGTTGCAGATCCCCGTTTTAACGATTTGCAAGGTATTGAAGTTTCGGCACACTTTCTTATTCGCAGAGACGGCCAAGTTATTCAGTATGTCTCTTGTGATGAACGTGCTTGGCATGCTGGCGAGTCGCGTTTTCAGGGACGACAAGGCTGCAATGATTTTGCTATTGGGATTGAGCTAGAAGGGACTGATAGCCAAAATTATACCCCGTTACAATATGCTGAGTTGGTTACGCTGACTCTTGGCTTGATGGCAAGGTATCCTATGTTAAATTTAGATACTATCGTCGGTCACTGTGACATTGCCCCTGGCAGAAAAACCGATCCTGGTGATAGTTTTGATTGGAACCGATACAAACAAGCGCTAACCTTAGGCTTGAGCCGATAATGCCGCTACATTTTATATGTTAGCTAATTAGAGTCATTTTAGGTTAGGCGAGATGAATGAGCCCGATGTAGAATATTTAAATTTGAGCAAAAAAGGATGGACGTTATGGCACTGTTTTCATTATTAGTGGCGATAATGGTTGAGCGATTAAAGCTGTTACCTAAGTCATGGCAACTCGAATCATTTTTAGCATATTATTCGGTTAATTTATTTGGTAAACAGCAGCTTAATACTGAAGCCATAATGGCGTTGGCGCTTATTTTACCCGCCATAGCGGTTTTAGTGGTCACTTGGGCGGTCAGCGGCCTGCTATGGGGTGGGGTAAGCTTATTGTTTTGGGTTGGCATAGCAGTCTTGTGTTTTAGCCATCAGAAACAAAGAAGGTTTTTTAAGCTATATATGCAGGCAGCTTGTCGAGGTGATTCTCAAGCTTGTTACCATTTTGCCGAAGCGCTCGATTGTAATCGGTCTATTGATGCGGTGAGTGAGAGTGACTTAGGTGCTAAAGTGGGTCAAAGTGTCACTTGGCTCAATTATCGTTTCTACGGTGCTGTTACCCTATTTCTTATCTTTTTTGGCCCCGCTGGTGCCGTATTATATTGTACCGTGCGCTATTTTGCCGATTTAAATCATCAACAATCGCTCGGGTCTCCCTTGGCGGTTAAGGTGCTGGCACTGTTAGATTGGTTACCGAGTCGAATTTTTTCTTTCGGCTATGTGCTCAGTGGCCAATTTTCTCAAGCGTTCAAAAGTTGGCGAAAACTGGCGTTAAGCTTAGATCATAGCGCCAGAGACATTGTGACCCAAGTGGCCTTGGCTGCTGAACCTATTCCCGAAACCTCTGCGAGTCCTATCTGTATTCAGTCGACATTGGCTTTGCTGCAGCTGAGTAAGCGTAATTTTATTTTATTGTTAACTCTCCTTTCACTTTTGACGATATTTGGGGTGGTGGTGTAATACCATTGCTATCAATACCTGCTATCAATACCGTTGGCATAACGGGGTTAAATGCAGTTCAAATTTAGCTCGGTTATTTTAGATACATGGTTAAATTGGCAAATGGTCAGACCTTTGCTAGTGATTTTTTCAGTTATGCTCACATATCGTGAGCTTTTTCTGAGCTAGATCACAAGCTGGACTTTTAAAATGTGATTTGCTAAAGTGCGCTCAGTCGATTAAATTGGTAAGACCAATTTACAATGAGAGCTGAGGGCCATATGGCTTATAGCAAAATAAAACAGCCAAAAATTTCTGACGTCATCATGGGTCAGTTAGAGCAAATGATTTTAGAAGGCAGTTTGCAACCGGGTCAAAAACTGCTTCCTGAGCGTGAACTCGCGCTCCAATTCGAAGTCTCCCGTCCCTCATTACGTGAAGCCATTCAAAAACTAGAAGGCAAAGGCTTGTTATTGCGCCGTCAAGGCGGTGGCACCTATGTCAAAGAGCAGCTCTGGCAGAGCCTCGCCGATCCCATTGTTGAATTGATGCATAGTGACCCTGAGAGTCAGTATGATCTACTGGAGTTTCGTCATGCTACCGAAGGCATGATGGCTTATTTTGCTGCACTTCGTGGCACCGATGCTGATATGCAGAATATTAAGCGCACCATTATGGAGGTGGAAGCGGTGACTGAGATTGAGCAGCAAGCGGAGGCCATTGTTTGTTTTTATCGTGCCATTGCTGAGGCATCACATAACGTGGCGATGTTGCATTTGGTACTCAGTTTGGCGCCAGTGCTGCATAAGAACGTGGCACAGAATCTAGAACTGCTGAATCGAAGAGAGGAAGCATCTACAAGGGCAAACGAACATAGGCTGGCATTGCTTGCCGCCATTGTTCGCCGTGATCCTGATGCGGCTCGTGAAGCTTCGAATGAGCATTTAAGTTATATCGAAGAAGTCATGTTGACCGTTAGGAAAGAAGATAGTCGGTTGCAGCGCAGTCTGCGCCGTTTAAAAAGTGGTGACTAGGCGCTCTTTGATGTGAGAACTCGTTGTCATCGAACCATATTTTTAATATTTTTAATATCGCTAAGTGCTGAGCTTCGGTACTTGGGTATTACGTATAGGAAAGGACTGCGAAATGTCTGAACATATGCTACAAGATTTAGATCCATTAGAGACGCAAGAATGGTTATCTGCTCTAGAATCTGTTGTTCGTGAAGAAGGTGTTGAGCGTGCTCAGTATCTACTAGAACGAATACTCGATAAGGCTCGTTTAGATGGCGTGGATATGGCGACTGGTATCAATACCAACTATATCAACACCATACCTACAAGCCAAGAACCTGCATACCCAGGCAATACGACCTTAGAACGGCGTATTCGTTCTATCATTCGCTGGAACGCGATCATGATAGTACTTAGAGCGTCTAAGAAAGATTTGGATTTAGGTGGCCATATGGCTTCTTTCCAGTCTTCTGCTGCATTTTATGAAGTGTGTTTTAACCACTTTTTCCGTGCGCCAAACGAGGTTGATGGGGGTGATTTAGTTTATTACCAAGGGCATATCTCTCCGGGGATCTATTCGCGGGCATTTGTTGAGGGCCGCTTAACTGCTGAGCAACTGGATAACTTCCGTCAAGAAGTCGATGGGGAAGGTATTCCTTCGTATCCACATCCTAAACTTATGCCTGAGTTCTGGCAGTTTCCGACCGTTTCTATGGGTCTGGCTCCGATGTCTTCGATTTATCAAGCCCGCTTCCTTAAGTACCTGCATGGTCGTGGCATGAAAGATACCTCAGCTCAGCGTGTTTATGCTTTCTTGGGCGATGGCGAGATGGATGAGCCAGAATCACGTGGGGCTATTTCTTTTGCGGCTCGTGAGAAACTAGATAACCTTTGTTTTTTGATTAATTGTAATCTACAACGCCTCGATGGCCCTGTTATGGGTAACGGCAGTATCATTCAGGAACTTGAAGGCCTGTTTAGAGGCGCGGGTTGGAACGTTGTCAAGGTTATCTGGGGTAACAACTGGGACTCATTATTAGCCAAAGACAGCACGGGTAAATTATTACAGCTGATGAATGAGACGGTAGATGGCGATTACCAGACATTTAAATCAAAAGATGGTGCCTACGTTCGTAAGCACTTTTTCGATAAATACCCAGAAACAGCGGCACTTGTTTCAGACATGACTGATGCCGAAATTTTTGCCCTTAAGCGTGGTGGTCATGAATCATCTAAGCTTTATGCAGCATTTAAAAATGCTCAAGATACTAAAGGTAAGCCAACGGTTATTCTTGCCAAGACCGTTAAAGGTTATGGCATGGGCGGCGCCGCTGAAGGAAAAAATATTGCTCACCAAGTGAAGAAAATGGACATAAGCCATATACTTCAATTGCGTGATCGTCTTGGTCTTCAGGATTTACTGACAGATGAAAATGTAGCCGAACTGCCTTATCTGTCCTTAGATAAAGATTCAGAAGAGTATCAATACCTGCATGCGCGTCGTGATGCCTTGCATGGTTATACCCCTCAACGTCTGCCTAATTTTACGCAAGCATTAGTGCTACCAGAAGTTGAAGATTTTAAGCCTTTGCTTGAAGAGCAAAAGCGTGATATTTCGACCACCATGGCATTTGTTCGCTCGCTAAATATATTGCTTAAGCACAAAGGTGTGAGCCAAAATATCGTGCCTATTATCGCTGATGAAGCGCGTACATTTGGTATGGAGGGCTTGTTCCGTCAAATTGGTATCTATAATCCTCAGGGTCAGAATTACACCCCACAAGATCGCGAGATTGTTTCTTATTATAAAGAGGCGACTTCAGGTCAGGTATTGCAAGAAGGTATTAACGAGCTTGGTGCCATGTCTTCATGGGTTGCAGCGGCGACATCTTATAGCACTAACGATCTGCCGATGATCCCATTCTATATTTACTACTCTATGTTTGGTTTTCAGCGCGTTGGCGATATGGCATGGATGGCGGGCGATCAACAGGCGCGTGGCTTCTTGTTAGGGGCTACAGCAGGTCGTACCACCTTAAACGGTGAGGGCTTGCAGCATGAAGATGGTCATAGCCATGTTCAGGCAAGCACAATCCCCAACTGTATCTCTTACGATCCTACTTTTGCCTACGAAGTTGCAGTTATTATCCAAGATGGTATGCGTCGTATGTATGGCGATCAAGAAAACGTGTTTTATTATCTGACGCTGATGAATGAAAATTATGCTATGCCCGCTATGCCTAAAGGCGCAGAGGAAGGCATTCGTAAGGGGATTTATAAGTTAGAGTCGTATCAAGGGAGTAAGCAAGTTCAGCTGATGAGTTCTGGCACTATTATGAATGAAGTGCGTAAAGCGGCTAAAATCTTAAGCGAAGAATATGATGTTGCATCTGATGTTTATTCGGTGACGTCGTTTAATGAATTAACCCGTGAAGGCCAGGATGTCGAGCGCTACAACATGCTGCATCCTGAAGCTGAGCAGAAGCAGGCTTATATTACTCAAGTGATGGGCTCCGCACCTGCCATTGCGGCCACAGATTACATGAAGAACTACGCCGAACAAGTTCGTGCCTTTATGCCGTCTGAATCGTTTAAGGTACTGGGTACCGATGGTTTTGGTCGCTCTGATAGCCGTGACAATTTACGTCGTCACTTTGAAGTGAATGCCGGTTATGTGGTGGTTGCGGCACTGACTGAATTAGCGAAACGTAATGATATTGAGAAATCTGTCGTGGCTCAGGCCATAGCTAAGTTTAATATTGACGCAGACAAGACCAACCCGCTATACGCGTAAGAGGCAATACAATATGACAATCGAAATTAATGTACCCGATATTGGTACGGATGAGGTTGAAGTCACTGAAATCTTAGTTAGCGTTGGCGACAGGGTTACAGAAGATCAAACACTTATTTCTGTTGAAGGCGACAAGGCCGCAATGGAAGTGCCTGCATCTCAACCGGGTGTAGTGAAAGAGATTAAGATTGAGGTTGGAGATAAAGTCGCTACGGGTTCATTGATCATGGTATTTGAAACCGATGCTGTTTCGGACTCGGTCGATCAAGTTGCGGCGACTCCTGCGCCAGTCGCGGCAACCACCGCTACGGCAGCTGTCGAGATAAAAGAAGTGAGTCTGCCTGATATCGGTGATGATGAAGTCGAAGTGACGGCTATTTTAGTCAATCTTGGTGACCGTATTACTGAAGAACAGCCAATTTTAAGTGTCGAAGGTGACAAGGCATCGATGGAAGTGCCTGCGCCTTTTAATGGTGTTTTAAAAGAGATTAAAGTTGAGATTGGTGACAAGGTTTCTACCGGTAGCTTAGTGATGGTGTTTGATGTTTCTGCAGCCTCTGTCGGAACGGTCGCTGCGGCGTCAGTAACCGCAGCCCCTGTGGTGGTGGCAGCGGATAAAGTTTCTGCTGCAAGTCCTACTGCTTCGGTATCGGCATCGAGTGATCTGTCAGCTAAAACGGGCTTTGTTGAAAATGCAGATTATGCCCATGCCTCTCCGGTGATCCGTCGTCTTGCTCGTGAATTTGGTGTTAACCTTGCGAAGGTTAGCGGTACAGGCCGCAAAAATCGCGTTATCAAAGCCGATGTGCAGAACTATATTAAGGCGGTGATTAAGCAAGCTGAGTCGGCTGGTGGCAGCGAGCTTAACTTGTTGGCGTGGCCTAAGGTTGATTTCAGTAAGTTTGGTGAGACTGAAGTTAAACCTTTATCTCGTATTCAGAAGATTTCTGGCGCTAATTTACACCGTAACTGGGTGAAGATCCCTCATGTGACACAGTGGGATAATGCGGATATCACCGAACTCGAAATCTTCCGTAAGGCGCAAAATGCAGCGGAAGCTAAGAAAGATTCTGGCATGAAGATCACCCCATTGGTGTTTATCATGAAGGCGGTAGCTAAGGCTCTGGAAGTCTTCCCAACGTTCAACTCATCTTTGTCTGAAGACGGTGAGAGTTTGATCATGAAGAAGTATGTCAATATTGGTATTGCTGTCGATACGCCAAATGGCTTGGTTGTCCCTGTTTTCAAAGATGTAAACAAAAAGGGTATCCATGAGTTATCGGACGAGCTAAAGCTGATATCTAACAAAGCACGGGGTGGTAAGTTAACGGCTGCAGATATGCAAGGGGGTTGCTTCACTATTTCGAGTTTGGGTGGCATAGGTGGAACGGCATTTACCCCCATTGTTAATGCACCTGAGGTGGCAATTCTTGGCGTCTCTAAGTCTGAGATGAAACCAGTTTGGAATGGTAAAGATTTCCAGCCCCGCTTGATGTTACCTTTATCACTGTCTTATGATCATAGGGTCGTAGATGGCGCTGAAGGTGCACGCTTTATCAACTATTTAAATAGCTGCTTATCAGATATTCGTACCTTAGTGCTTTAAAAATGGCCCAGTTATTATAGGCCATATTTTTTATCATAAGTGTATGATTGTGATCGGTATCAAACCAAGGTTAAAATACACCCACCTTATTAAAGGTAGGGTAATATTTTATTCTGGCGCTACTCGTTAGTGCAAGTAAATGAAAAGAATAGAGGAAATCATGAGTAACGAAATCAAAACTCAGGTAGTGGTACTAGGCTCAGGCCCTGCAGGTTATTCAGCCGCATTTCGTGCGTCTGACTTAGGGCTTGAAACTATCATCATTGAACGCTTCAGCACCCTAGGCGGTGTTTGTCTAAACGTGGGTTGTATCCCATCGAAGGCACTTCTGCATGTTTCTAAAGTGATTGAAGAGGCGAAAGCCGTTGCCGAGCATGGTGTGGTTTTTGGCGAGCCAAAAATCGATCTTGAAAAGCTACGAGGCTTTAAAAATTCGGTTATCAGCCAACTGACAACCGGTTTGGGTGGCATGTCTAAGATGCGTAAAGTCGATGTGGTTAATGGTTTCGGTAAGTTTACCGGCCCTAATACTATCGAAGTTGTCAGTGAAGATGGAGTTAAAGTGGTTCATTTCGAGCAGGCGATTATTGCTGCTGGCTCACGTCCCATTGAACTGCCATTTATCCCACATTCAGATCCACGTATTTGGGATTCGACCGATGCGTTAGAGCTTAAAGAAGTTCCGGGTAAGTTGCTTATCATGGGCGGTGGGATCATAGGCTTGGAGATGGGGACCGTTTACGCTTCTTTGGGGAGTCAGATCGACGTAGTCGAGATGCTAGATCAACTGATCCCTGCCGCTGACAAAGATATTGTTCGTGTTTACACCAAGAAGGTTAAGAGCAAGTTTAACCTTATGATGCAGACCAAGGTGACAGCCGTTGAAGCCAAAGATGATGGTATCTATGTCACTATGGAAGGCAAGAAGGCTCCAAGTGAAGCCGTGCGTTACGATGCCGTGCTAGTTGCTATTGGTCGTGCGCCGAATGGTAAGTCGATAGATGCCGAAAAAGCTGGGGTCAATGTTGATGAGCGTGGCTTTATCAATGTCGATAAACAGATGCGGACTAATGTCGCTAACATCTATGCTATTGGTGATATTGTCGGTCAACCGATGCTTGCTCATAAAGGTGTGCATGAAGGCCATGTGGCTGCTGAAGTTATCTCTGGCTTGAAGCACTTCTTCGATCCTAAGGTGATTCCTTCGATTGCTTATACTGATCCTGAAGTGGCTTGGGTTGGTTTAACGGAGAAGGAAGCTAAAGAGCAAGGTATCGCCTACGAAACAGCAACTTTCCCTTGGGCTGCCAGTGGTCGTGCAATCGCTTCGGATTGTAGTGATGGTATGACTAAGCTGATTTTCGATAAAGAAACTCACAGGGTTATTGGTGGTGCCATCGTCGGCGTTAACGGCGGTGAGCTTTTAGGTGAGATAGGCTTGGCTATCGAGATGGATTGTGATGCAGAAGATCTGGCATTGACGATTCATGCTCATCCAACCTTGCATGAATCAGTCGGCCTAGCGGCTGAGATTTATGAAGGTTCGATCACTGATTTGCCAAATCCCAAGGCAAAAAAGAAGAAAAAGTAATATTTTGTTAACGCTTTTAAAAAGACGCTCATTTGAGCGTTTTTTTATGCCTTTTAAAAAGAGGCAGAAGTGACTGACTTGAGAAGGTCAATTGTACAGCAGGCACAGTGGAGGTTAAAGTTGGTACTATCACTGTGCATTAGTGAGTGCTAACTAATGATTTTTCTCAAAGGAAATAAGCAATGGTTAGCGGCTAAAGTCAGAGCTTAAATAGGCCGCTTTTTTGAATAACATCACCTCCAGAGAGGCGGTAGATTACCTGAGTTCCTATGCATACTTAGTCGGTAAGAATGTACCGATTATCACTGAGATATGGGAAATTGAAACATGTTGATTTTTCTGTGGGTTTCTTACTCATTCATCGTTACAATAACTGCGCTAAGTGCCACAAAAAATTAAAGAAAAAATATGATACGTTTATTTTACTTATTACTCATGCTTTGTATAAGTTCTTCGGTATTAGCCGATGAGATGCGTCCTAAGATCGGCCTAGTCCTCAGTGGTGGAGGGGCTAAAGGTGCCGCACATATTGGCGTATTAAAAATATTGGAAGAGAATCGCATCCCTGTCGATTACATTGCTGGAACCAGTATTGGTGCTTATGTCGCTGGTATGTATGCTCTCGGCTACAGTGCCACAGAAATTGAAAAAATCATGCTTAATGAGACGTGGTCAGATGGTTATTCAGATATCATCCCAAGACAAGATCTGGCCTTCAGAGATAAGCAGCAGAGGGACAGATTCAACCTGCCGATCAGCATGGGCTATAGTGATGATGAAGTTAAAATGCCAAATGGCTTACTTCGGGGCCAGACCATGTCTCAGTTATTGCAACGCTCAACTGGCTTAGTGAATCAATTTGGTGATTTCGATGATCTTGCCATTCCCTATCGCGCCGTGGCAACGGATCTGGAAACGAGTAAAGCGGTAGTTATTGCCAGAGGCAGCATAGTCAGAGCAATGCAGGCATCGGCCACCGTGCCAGGTGCACTACAGCCTGTAGAATATGAGGGCAAGTTACTCATCGATGGCGGTATTGGCAATAACATGCCCGTGGATGTTGTTAAAGCTTTAGGTGCTGACATCATTATAGCCGTAGATATTGGTTCATCCTTAGTGACAAAAGATAAGTTAGACAGTACTGTCGCTGTACTCAATCAACTGTCTACCATGCTGACCAATGCCAGTACCGAACGGCAAAAGTTGCTATTAACAGACGACGATATTCTTATCCGCCCCGATGTGGGAGATATGAGCACCACAGATTTTTCCATTATGCCTCAAGCTTTCTTACTGGGTAAACAGGCGGCGCTGGAGCACTTGATTAGCTTGCAGGGATTGAGTGTCGATAAACAGCAGTTTGACGCTTATTTAGCCAGAAAAAAACAATTGAGCCGGAATTGGATCGATGATATCTCTCATCCGATTGTCAGTATCGTGTTTAACAATGAGTCGAAAGTCAGTGAGTCTTTATTAAGGGAGACCTTAGGTATTGAGGAGGGCGAGGTTGTCACTCAAGAGCAGCTAGCTCAAGGAATCGCCGCGGTTTATTCTCTAGATAAGTTTGAGCGTGTTAATGCAGAGTTTATCGATACCGCTGCAGGCAGAATATTGACCCTCAATACTCATGCAAAGTCTTGGGGACCTAATTATTTCCAATTTGGCTTTAGCTGGGAAGATGACTTTTCCCTGAACTCGGCCGTCTCTTTTGATGTGGCTTATACCTTGACCGATCTGACCGATACGGGTGGCGAATGGCGCAATGAATTAAGGCTAGGTTATGATAAGTTACTCTCTACTGAGTTTTATCAGCCCTTGGATTATGATCAGGCTTTTTATACCAGAGCCAAACTGAGCTATGAGATTAAAGATTGGGAGATTTATGATACCAACGCCATAGTACGGGAACTTGAACAGAAGCAGTTTAACGCCGATATTGGTATTGGATATAACTATGTCAAAGAGGGTAAGGTTGAATTTGGTTTTGTCGGTGAAACCGGTCATTTAAAAAATGAGCTTAGTAATGATTTAGAATACCATTCTTATGGTGGGTATTTTAAATTTGCTTATGATGATCTTAATAGCATTAATTTGTCCACATCTGGCAATCGATTGACCTTAAATATTTACTACCGCAAAGAAGACAACCCTACCAACCTTATTTTTGAGTTAGATGAATCAGGTAACTCACTGCAAATTGAACTGGATTGGCGGGGGGCATTGAGTATGGGACATCATTCGATTGTGGGCATAGCATCACTAGCCACAGTTAATAAGAATGAAGGGTTTAGCGCACATTTGTCTGAACTTGGTGGATTCTTAAATCTCTCCGGTTACCATAAAAATTCACTGGTTGGCCCCCATAAAGTATTTGGTGCATTTGTGTATCAATATGATTTAAGCAGTGATGTGTTGGGTATGACAGAATTCCCTCTTTATTTGGGTACCAGTATTGAGGCGGGTAATGTCTGGGAGTTAGCAGATAATGTAGATTTGAATGATCTCATTTATTCCAGCAGTCTGTATTTAGGAACCAATACCAAAATGGGACCTGCAGCCATTGGTTTTGGCTGGGCAGAAGGTGGTGTGACCTCTATATTCCTGTTTATAGGAAAAAACTGGTAAGTGTCAGA
>JBAHZX010000159.1:0-5798 GCA_037132815.1 Shewanella sp. | reverse complement strand
AACTATTGAGAGTCAGTTAAAGGTGTAAGCATAATGAAATTAAGCGATTTAAACTCTGGCGATCACGCCATGATTTCTGAAGTTGGACAATTAGATTTACCTTCTGTGGTTAAACGTAAGTTACTTTCCATGGGGATCACTCCAAATACTTGTTTCCATATGGTACGTAAAGCTCCTATGGGATCAGGCTTAGAGCTCGATATTCGAGGAAGTAGATTATGCATGCGTCGAGATCTGGCCGATATTATCGATGTTGAAATAGTCAGTGCAAATAACCTTAAGGCGGTAGTAAAGAATGGCTAAGCAATTTCATTGTGTTACTGTCGGTAACCCTAATGCGGGTAAATCGACTCTTTTTAATGCATTAACTGGTTCAAACCAACAAGTTGGTAACTGGTCAGGTGTTACCGTAGAGAAAAAAACAGGGCTATTGATTTTAAATAACGTCGAAGTCTCTCTAACCGACCTTCCAGGTATTTATGATATATTGCCGGCTGGAAAAAGCTGTGATTGCTCTTTGGATGAGCAGATAGCGCAGCAATTTTTAGCCGATCAGCAGATTGATGGCATCATTAATCTTGTCGATGCGACAAATATTGAAAGGCACCTTTATTTAACGATCCAGCTACGTGAGCTTGGCATTCCTATGGTTGTTGTACTCAACAAGATCGATGCAGCCAAGAGTCATGGCATCGACGTCGATGTTGAGCTGATGAGCAAAACTTTAGGTTGTCCGGTTGTGGCGGTTTGCTCACAGAATGAGGCCGATATCGAGAAAGTGAAGGCGCAAGTGGTCACTTTGTCCGAGGGCAAGATGTCTGAGCAAGCGTTGGTCCTCGATTATGATCCTCGCATTGAGACTGGCGTTACTAGTTTATTGTCTAGTGATTCAAGCCTAAGTCGTGGCCGCGCGCTCGCCATGTTGGCCAATGGCATAGGTTGTGGTCAGTGTAAGAATGGCCAAGTGTACGATGAGGTTAATGAGTGCTCTGAGTCGATATCTAGAGATGGACAAGATATAGAAGTCATGGTGGCAACCACACGTTTTGATTTCGTTCAAAGTGTCTATGACTCCTCGGTGTCATCGGATGGCAGTGAAACCTTAAGTGATAAGCTGGATAAGGTGATCCTTCACCCTGTGGCTGGCGTACCGGTATTTCTGTTTGTTATGTACCTGATGTTTATGTTTAGTATCAATGTGGGTGGTTCGTTTATCGACTTCTTCGATATTACCGCTGGCGCTATTTTTGTCGATCACCTAGGTGCATTGATGACGAGTTTAGGCTCGCCGACATGGCTTGTCACTATCATTGCAGGTGGTATTGGACTAGGCATTCAAACTGTCGCCACCTTTATTCCTGTTATCGCGGCATTGTTTTTTGCGCTCTCTGTGCTCGAAGGCTCGGGTTATATGGCTCGTGCGGCATTTGTGGTCGATGGCCTTATGCGACGCATTGGTTTGCCGGGTAAGGCTTTTGTGCCTATGATCGTAGGCTTTGGTTGTTCGGTACCCGCTATTATGGCAACACGAACCTTAGGCAGTGAACGTGAGCGCATCGTTACAGGTATGATGACGCCGTTTATGTCTTGTGGTGCGAGGCTTCCAGTGTATGCGCTGTTTGCTGCGGCATTTTTCCCCGAGTCGGGACAAAATTTAGTTTTCTTGCTTTACATCATAGGTATATTAGCTGCGATAGGTACGGGGTTACTTTTACGCTCGACCATACTTCCTGGTAGTAGCAGTGCCGTGGTGATGGAGTTACCGAGTTATGAGAAACCTAAATTTAAGACGGTAATGAATCGCACCAGTAAACGGACTAAGAGTTTCATTATTGGTGCGGGTAAGACGATTGTTATTGTGGTGACCTTACTTAACTTCGTTAACGCCATTGGCGTAGATGGTAGCTTTGGTCATGAAGATAGCTCTGAATCTGTGCTCAGTGTAGCCAGCCAAAAACTGACGCCATTTTTCGCTCCCATGGGCGTGGAACAAGATAACTGGCCCGCGACTGTGGGGATTATTACAGGGATATTTGCCAAAGAGGCCGTAGTTGGAACCCTCAATAGCTTGTATAGCACACCGAATTCGGGTGATGAAGAGCTTGCGCCGTTCTCTGAAACACTCAATGAAGCCTTGATCACGATCCCAGAAAACTTGTTTGGTATCGCACTCGATGATCCTTTGTCAATTTCTGTGGGTGATGTGTCTTCAGTAGAAGCTGCATCTGAAGCACTAGAGGTGGACACATCGACTTTCACCGCGCTTCAGGCTGGCTTTTCTGGGATCGCAGCAGCCTTTGCCTATTTGTTGTTCATCTTACTCTATACCCCTTGTGTCGCAGCAATGGGCGCGTTAGTGGGAGAGTTTGGTGGACGTTGGGCTGCATTTGCTGGAGTTTGGACTTTTGCCTTAGCTTATGGCATCGCGACAGTCTTCTATCAGGCGATGACTTTTGGGCAACATCCGATGTCATCCACCCTTTGGATAGGCTTCTTTATCAGTGCGCTGGCTATGTTCTATATTTGGTTAAAGGTAAAGTCCAAACGGATTGAAATAAAAATACTAGATGTAAAAGTGATCACATAATAAGCAAATAATCATTTTTAGTTATGAAAAAGCAGCGATTGTTCGCTGCTTTTTTATTATATGGGTTTTTGTTGATGTTTTTTTCTATCAGGCGTTGTATCTGGCACTGAGATAGTGGACTATCTTTCTAATTACATCTAAATATGCCTGCTATTAGCTTGATTGTATAAACACAGGTTAAATGGCAGACCAGCGTTCTCTAAGAGGAATTACATGAGTAATGTGGACCGCGAAGTTCGTCCCAGTAACTTCATTCGTAACATCATAGATGAAGATCTTGAAAGTGGTAAGCACACCAGTGTGCAAACCCGTTTTCCGCCCGAGCCTAATGGCTTTCTTCATATTGGTCATGCTAAGTCTATTTGCTTAAACTTCGGTATAGCTAAGGATTACAAGGGCCAATGTAATCTACGTTTTGATGATACAAATCCTGAAAAAGAAGATATCGATTATGTTCATTCGATTCAGGACGATGTGAAGTGGCTGGGTTTCGAGTGGTCTGGAGCTATTCGTTATTCATCTAACTATTTCGATAAGCTACATAGCTATGCTGTTGAATTGATCACTAAGGGTTTAGCTTACGTCTGCTTCCTTAATAGTGAAGAGACTCGTGAGTATCGAGGTACATTGAAAGCACCGGGTAAGAACAGTCCTTATCGTGATACTACAGTAGCTGAGAACCTTGAGCGGTTTGAAAAAATGCGCAAAGGTGAATTCAAAGAGGGTGAGTGTTCACTCCGAGCTAAAATAGACATGGCATCGTCTTTCATGTGCATGCGCGATCCTATCATTTACCGTATTCGTTTCGCTCATCACCACCAAACAGGTGATAAGTGGTGCATTTATCCAATGTACGATTTTACTCATTGTATCTCGGATGCTATCGAGAACATCAGTCACTCTTTGTGTACATTAGAGTTTCAAGACAATCGGCGTTTATATGACTGGATACTGGATCATTTAGATGATTTCCAGGCGCCTGACAGAACTCATCAATATGAGTTCTCCAGACTAAATCTTGAATATACCTTGATGTCTAAGCGTAAGTTAAATGACTTAGTGACTCGTGAGCTGGTACATGGCTGGGACGACCCTCGAATGCCTACTCTCGCAGGTTTTCGACGTCGAGGTTATACTGCCGCCTCTATTCGTGAATTTTGTCTCCGCATTGGCGTGACTAAGCAAGAGAATATGGTTGAAGTTGCTATGTTAGATGCCTGTATTCGTGAAGAGTTAAACGATAATGCGCCACGTGCTATGGCGGTGATTAACCCGATTAAAGTGGTGATAGAAAACTATCCGCAAGGGCAAGTTGAGACACTGCACGCACCTATCCATCCGAATAAAGAAGAGTTTGGTAAGCGTGAGATAACATTTGGCCGTGAGTTATTTATCGATGCCAATGATTTCCGTAAAGAAGCGAATAAAAAATATAAGCGCTTGGTTCAAGGTAAAGAAGTTCGCCTCCGAAATGCCTATGTGATCAAGGCCGAACGTTGTGATGAAGATGCAGAAGGTAATATCACAACAATTTATTGTACCTATGATGATGAAACGTTAGGTAAGAATCCTGCCGATGGCCGCAAGGTAAAAGGGGTCATTCATTGGGTTGAAGCGAGTACGGCTAAACCTGCTGAGTTCCGTATCTATAATCGATTATTTATCGATGCCAACCCAGCAAAGGCTGAGACTGTGGATGAAGTCTTAAATCCTGACTCGCTGGTGGTGAAGCAAGGATTAGTTGAAGCTGGGCTTGTGAGTGCAAAGGCAGAGAAGGCCTATCAGTTTGAGCGAGAAGGTTACTTTTGTGCAGATAGCAAAGACTCTACAGCAGATAGTCTTGTATTTAACCTGACCGTCGCGCTGCGAGATTCATCTCAGTAGTAATATTGAATAAATAGATGTATTAAAAAGGCTTTAGGAGACCCCTAAAGCCTTTTTTGTTGACCTTGTGTTGTGCTAGGTGCCTATTGATATATAGGGCCCAAACCTATGCTCCATAAAATTACGGTTGATGCCATCAAGGCGACGAGCAGTACCAAGCCAGCAGTGACCATTGAGCTGGCATAGATGAAGCCTTTTTCTTCAGGAATATTCATGATGATGGGCACACCGGTATAGAGCAGGTAAACCGAATAAGCGAGTCCGAACAAGCCAACGACCATTACAAACCAAATCGTCGGATATAATGCGGCGAGTCCAACCATAAACAGAGGGGTTGCCGTGTAAGCTGCGAGTTCTAGTGCTTGAGTGTAGCTCGGGTTAGCATCGAAGGTCTTTGCCATCCAAAAAGCCAAGTAAGCGAGTATAAACACCCCCACGATAAGCCCGAAATACATCCCTCCAGACATCAATAGAGCACTTTCTTGTGTTAGAAAAAGTCGATCACTAACCCCTAAGTTCCAGCCAAGTTCAGTAGCGGCGATGAAGGTACAAATCACAGGAATGAGCGCAATGAGCAAGATGTGGCTCAGACTACTCTTCAGGGCTTCATTATTTTTCTCGATGGTATGCCACTCTTGTTTCGGATGAGTGTAAAGTCCCATTAAGTGATTTAATATCATTATAATTATCCTTGTTCAGCTTTTATTTTTGCTCGCCAAACTTCAGACGAGCCTACATGCCTATTGGTCTAATTCCAAAGACCGTACGGCTCACGATACCCAATGCTAATCAATGGTCTTAATTAATGCCTACCTCATATGTTCAAAAATTGCTTTAGTTAAGTTCATTTATTGAACAAAATGAGCGCAGAGTCAAGCTGAACTTAGCTCACCTGTTAATTATTTGTTTCTAAACCTGTATTATTGTTTTTCGATCAAGTTCAAATTTTTAGATTAATTATCCACGCGAAGAAGAAACAATCAAGTTAACTCCTCTTATTTAACTGGGCCAATGTTAGAATATAGCAGCAATCAAAATGACATTTATTTACTTCGAGAACAGAGTCCATGCAGCAATTGTTAGCGCCGATCCATGAGTTTTTAGGATGTGAAACACCAGATGCATGGATAGAGGTGGCTAAAAAGCCGGAAAGCTTATCTGACTTACTTATCGATCACTGCAACTGTGAATTAAAAGCGGCGCAGACGGCCATCTTTTTGATCAGAAAATATGCGGTAGATAAAGACAGTGGTCAACGATTATTAGCTTGGGCAAAGCCTTATGAAGAGTTTGTTTATCAAAAAGATAGAGATATCGATACCTTTTT
>JBAHZX010000158.1:0-11937 GCA_037132815.1 Shewanella sp. | reverse complement strand
ACTTCCCTCAACATAGTTGATGATTGAGGTCGGCATGGTCTTAAACTTCTCACAGGCGCGCTTAGTAGAGATAAGATCTCTTCCTTTTAGCTTTGGATTATTTTTTAATTTTGCCGGGCTGGTTCGGCTCATGAATGGCATGTCTAAGGCCCAGCATCCCAGTCCAATAAATGGAATGTACATCAATTCCCGTTTAAGGAAAAATTTAAGCATAGGTATATGATTTCTTAATATGTAAGTTTGTACTGCGATATCTAAACCACTGAGATGGTTACTGATGAGTAGGTACCAGGCGTGTTCATCCAGTTTTTCAAGCCCTTCAATGTCCCACTCTATGTTGGCAAGTAGATAGAGTATTCCGCCATTACAGCTGGCCCAGGCCCACATAAAGCGATTCATGACTTTAGTGAGCAAGTTGCGTCCAGAAGTAAAAGGAATCAGCAGTTTAATGATCCCACCAAGACTGATCAATCCAGCCCAAATTGTTGTATTAACAATCAATAAAAGTGAACTCATAAGATAGAGTACCGAGCTAGGTAGGAAGTTTAACATCTTAGATCACACCTTTTGGTTTACGGTTTTTTCTTGGCCAGTGACTCAAGGGTCTGATCTTTTTCTAGCCAAAATTGATTAAGCTGCTTTTGGAAAGCAATTTTAAACTCACGGTCTTTGATATAGTCACCACGCATTGTTGCTGGGATTTCTGACACACTGATATGTACATGTACTTCTTTTACCTGACCACTGATATATTCCCAATAAGTTGGCACTTTATCTGGATAATAGATGGAGACATCGACTAAGCGGTGAATATGCTCACCCATGGCTGAGAGGGCGAATGCAAGACCACCAGCTTTGGGTTTGAGCAAGTGTTTAAACTCTGAGTTTTGCTGTCGATGCTTTTCGGCTTTGAAGCGTGTTCCTTCGACAAAGTTCATTACGCTGACAGGCTTAGACTTAAATTTAGCACAAGCTTTACGGGTTATTTCGATATCTTGGCCCCTTAGCTTAGGGTCTTTCCTCAGTTGAGCTGGGCTGTAGCGACGCATGAAAGGAAAGTCAAGAGCCCACCAGGCCAGGCCGAGAAATGGCACGAAGATCAGCTCCTTTTTCAAAAAGAACTTAAGAAAAGGAATTTTACGGTTTAACACTCGCTGCAATATGACAATGTCGACCCAAGATTGATGATTAGCGATCACCATGTACCATTCTTTGGGTGACAGTTCACCGTCACAATGCAGGTGTACTTTTACGGGATGAAAGATGCGCTCTATAACACCGTTAATACTTATCCAGATACTGGCGAAGTTATCGAGTAGTGAAGTACAAGCGGTATGTATGGCAGGGATTGGGATCAGTTTAATTGGGCTTAAAATGACAATAGGTAATACCCAAAAAATGGTATTAATGATCCAGAAAAAACATGCAAGGCAGCCTCTGATTAATAAAATAACTCCAGCCACTTAACGCTCCCCGATAAAAATTAGAAGCTTATAATACTAGCAGTAGGGCTTTTGCTCAATCTAGATGTGATCAATTATGGATATTAGTAAATTATCATGCGTAGAATCTTAAGTAAAAATTCAGTATGCATATGATTAACCAGTATTATTTAATAAAATATGGAAGTTGTGCTCATCTCATGATCAAATACTAAGTGAGATCCATAAGCAACTGACAAGTGTTATTAACTCATGTAATATCACTCAATTAGCCAAACAGTGTCATTTTATGCAGCGGATGCGCAACATATCACCCAAGCAGTTGGTACTGGCGATGCTCAATACTTTGGGAACCAAAACGAATATTAATTTTGCAGGTATTCATAAGAATTTATGCAGTGAACATAACATCGGGATGATCTATAAGCCCTTCCATAATAAACTAAAAAAAACAGAGTTAACTCAACTGCTTCGCACCCTTACCGAGCAAACTGCTAACCAATGGCTGCTAGGGCTAGTGCATCAAGTATTACCGAGTGAATATCCATTTAAGTCGATTGAGGCCTATGATGGTAGTTCCCTCAAATTGCACATTGGTTTAACTAAAGAAGTTTCTCGGCCGATCCACCAAGGCTCTCCCAGCAGCCATAGAGTTACCTCTTCTCATAAATGTAGCGATATGCTCGATGCGATTAACTAGCATGGGGTCATTTGTGAATTTTTACCTTCCTATAGCCTTGATCTAAATCCAATTGAGAAAAAATGGGCGCATGTAAAATTAATTAGAAGAAGTAAGAGTGTGAGCTAGATGAACTACTTTTTAAACACTTAGACTATGCCAATTTATATTGATTTGGCTATAATTGTGTCGCTAGCGATGATAGAACAATGAAATTTAAGGTTTTCGCTGCTGAGTAAATCCTGTCAATGAGCAGCGAAAACGTTAAGCTGAGGCAGCTTTATCAAGTCCAAGCAGCAATTATTATTCGTAATCTGCAATTGGAACACAGGCACAGAAAAGATTTCTGTCACCAAACACATCATCGATACGGTTAACCGTAGGCCAGAACTTGTTTAGCTTAACTGCCGCTGTCGGGAATACGGCTACTTCTCGGCTATAAGGACGAGAGTCAAATTCGCCGTCCATGATGTCGGCCAGAGTGTGGGGAGCATTGCTCAATGGGTTGTTGTCTACCGGCCACTCGCCAGATTCAACACGGGCTGCTTCGCCACGAATAGAAATCATCGCTTCGATGAATCTATCTAGCTCAACCTTAGACTCTGATTCAGTAGGCTCTATCATTAAAGTCCCCGCAACTGGGAAGCTCATGGTGGGCGCGTGAAAACCATAATCGTTAAGACGCTTAGCGATATCCATCTCTGTTACGCCTGACGCCTCTTTAAGCGGACGCAAATCAATAATACACTCATGAGCCACACGGCCGTTACGACCAGTATAAAGCACAGGATAATGCTCAGACAGTTTTTTCATCACGTAGTTGGCGTTAAGCAAAGCCATTTGAGTCGATTGTCTCAAGCCTTGCTTGCCCAGTAGCTTTATGTACATCCAAGTGATAGGCAAAATTCCCGCACTACCGTATGGCGCTGCTGATACTGCACCGTTATTGTCAGACTCGAGACCGTGCTTAACCACAGCGTGGCCTGACAGGAATGGTGCCAAGTGTTGTTTAACACCGATTGGCCCCATACCCGGTCCACCACCACCGTGTGGGATAGCGAAAGTTTTGTGCAAATTAAGGTGAGATACATCGGCACCGATAGAACCTGGTGATGTCAAACCCACCTGAGCGTTCATATTTGCACCATCGAGGTAAACCTGACCACCGTATTGATGAATTACTTCACAAATCTCACCAATCGTCTCTTCGTATACACCATGAGTCGATGGATAGGTAACCATAATACAAGACAGGTTAGCAGCAACTTCTGCCGCTTTCGCCTTAAGGTCTTCCATGTCAATATTGCCATCTTTATCACAGGCGGTAACCACAATTTTCATGCCAGCAAGCTGAGCAGAGGCTGGGTTAGTACCGTGGGCAGATTGAGGAATGAGACAGATGTTTCTGTGTGCATCGCCGCGAGATTCGTGATACTGCTTAATCGCAAGTAGACCAGCGTACTCACCCTGTGCACCTGAATTAGGCTGCATAGAGATGGCATCGTAACCTGTAATGTCGATTAACCACTCAGCAAGCTCGCTTACAAGTTGTGCGTAGCCTTGTGCTTGATCTTGTGGGCAAAATGGATGCATATTACCAAACTCAGGCCAAGATATAGGCATCATTTCAGTGGCAGCGTTTAATTTCATGGTGCATGAACCCAAGGAGATCATTGAGTGATTAAGAGCTAAATCCTTATTTTCAAGACGCTTGATGTAACGCATCATCTCGGTTTCACTGTGATAGCGGTTGAACGTTGGGTGAGTCAGAATCGCATCAGTTCGGATAAGCGCTGGCGGGATTGATTTATAGATAGATGTGCTGCTATTGCTAACGATGTCACTATCGAGCACGGCAACATCCAAACCATGCTCTGCGCCAAGTAGAATGTCCAGCAGCTGAGTCACGTCATCACGAGTGGTAGTCTCGGCTAAACTGACACCTAAGATGCCGTCAGAGTCTATGCGCAGGTTAACGCCTTGTGCTTCAGAGCGAGTTTTTATAGCCGCAACGTCTAAGCCTTTAATCGATAATGTATCGAACCAGGTATTATTAACTAGCTCTACTCCCTTAGCGGTTAAACCTGTCGCCAGAATGTCGGTCAAACGGTGAATGCGCTCGGCAATAGTCTTAAGACCCTGTGGCCCGTGGAATACGGCATAGAAAGATGCCATGTTCGCGAGCAATACCTGAGCGGTACAGATATTTGAATTAGCTTTTTCGCGGCGGATATGCTGCTCACGCGTTTGCATCGCCATACGTAGGGCACGGTTACCACGAGTATCTTGTGATACACCGATAATACGGCCTGGCAGTGAACGCTTATATGCGTTACGAGTGACAAAGAAGGCGGCGTGTGGACCACCAAATCCCATAGGTACACCAAAGCGCTGTGAATTACCCAATACTACGTCGGCGCCCATAGAGCCTGGAGATTTAAGCATAAGTAGAGACATGATGTCTGCAGCCACTGAAATGATGGCCTTCTTCTCATGCAATACTTCAAATAGCTCAGTAAAATCTGTAATTTGACCATAACGGTTGGTGTACTGAAACAAGGCACCAAAAATATCGTGGTTAGCGGCATCGGCAGCCGGACCAACGATAATATCGAAGCCGAAACACTCAGCGCGAGTCTTGACTACATCTAACGTCTGCGGAAACACGTCATCTGCCACGAAGAAAATATTGGCTTTTTTAGCTTTGGATACACGCTTGGCCAGTGCCATGGCTTCGGCGGCGGCTGTCGCTTCATCTAGTAGTGATGAAGATGCTAAGTCTAGACCGGTAAGATCCATAGACAATTGTTGGAAATTAAGAATAGCTTCTAAACGACCCTGAGCAATCTCTGGCTGGTATGGTGTATAGGCCGTGTACCAACCTGGATTTTCTAACACGTTGCGCTGGATAACACTAGGCACCTGAGTACCGTAGTAACCCATGCCAATGTAACTCTTATAGACCTTATTCTTATCTGCGATGGCGCGGATATAAGCCATACCTTCGGCTTCGCTGATGTGATCGCCGACGGCTAAGTCACGATTAAGACAAATCGACTCTGGCACTATCTGTGCGGTGAGATCTTGTAACGATTCTGCACCAACAAAATCCAGCATCTCTTGCTGCTGTGCGCTATCGGGCCCGATATGACGGCTAATGAAGAGATCGTGCTGCTCAAGTTTAGTAAGCGTTTCAGTGGTCATGATAACCTAATTCCATATTTGCCAGTATCCGCCTGTAAAGGAGCCAAAGTACCGGTCTCGTTGTGTTATTGATTAAAAAGTTTTCTTATTTGTGAATAGCTAAATAACTTCCATCGATTTATCTTATTACGTTTTTAGTGGTAAGTTGTCAGCCTGAAGCTGCAAGTCCTAAATAAAAGCTGTAAGTACCAATAGTTTTAAAAGTCACTTAGCTATATCTCCCCGCTCTATCTCAAAATGCATAATTTCAGTGGGAATTAAAAGTGGTTTAGCGCACAGGTTCATTGCTTCAAGCTGAACCTAAGCACCTACAGCCATGTAGGCAAGGCTTTGACCGCAGTGTAATGCCAGCCTATCCCTTATAACAGACAGGACAGGTCGCAGTATAAATCACTTTTAAACCTACCCTATGGGAGCGGCAGAGGCGCTTAAAACTCCCACTGAAATAGCATGTTTGTAATGGGATGGGTGTAATGAATAAAAGCTTTAATCTTCGTCGATCACAGCTTGATAGCCTTCGGCATCAAGCAAGTTTTCAATTTCAGCCGTGTCACTTGGCATTACGCGGAGGAACCAACCATCACCAAATGCATCGCTGTTAACCAGCTCAGGGGAGTCTTCAAGGGCTTCATTAATTGCCAGTACTTCACCTGAAATTGGTGCGTAAATGTCAGATGCAGCCTTTACAGATTCAGCAACGGCACAATCTTCACCTGCAGTGAGAGTATCGCCAACTTCTGGAAGCTCAACAAATACCATGTCACCCAAAAGCTCTTGGGCATGCTCACTGATACCCACAGTATAGGTACCGTCCTGTTCTTTACGGATCCACTCGTGTGAAGAAGCATATTTCAATTCAGTCGGGATATTACTCATTGTTGTTGATCCTTATTTCTATTGTTCTAATTCTGTATTGATAAACCAGTTTAAAATGTAATGTATTAAAGCATTTTTGAGGAAATGCGTAACGATTCGTTCTTACTTTAGGGGCCAGCGCCGTTGATAGTCTTATACAAAAACTGCCTATGAGCACTGGCGACAAAAAAAGTAAGGCAAAATACCCAGTATTAACTCATAAAAACTAAAAAGCTTGTTTACCGTTGCGTACAAACGAAGGCTTGATGACTTTAACCACAACACGTTTTTTACGCATTTCAACTTCTGCAGTGTCGCCAATACTTCTTGGAACACGAGCCATGGCAATAGAATAGCCTAATGTTGGTGAGAAAGTACCACTGGTGATCCTGCCTTGCTGTTCATTACCGTCGCTATCGGTGAAGAAAACTGACATACCCGGACGAATAACGCCTTTGGCTTGCATAATAAGCCCTACCATCTTCTCGGTACCAGCAGCCTTGATTGTTGCTAAAGCCTCACGACCGTTAAAGTTACGATCTTCTGGCTCCCAAGCAATGGTCCAACCCATGTTAGCCGCTAATGGGTTAACCGTTTCGTCCATATCCAAACCATAAAGGTTCATGCCCGCTTCTAAGCGTAAAGTATCACGTGCACCTAAACCACATGGCTTTACGCCAGCTTCTAGCAATGCTTGCCAAAGTGTTTCAGCTTCATCTTCTGGCACTATAATTTCGTAGCCAGTTTCGCCGGTGTAACCTGTGGTTGCAATAAAGAGTGAATCAGTTTGCACACCAAAGAAAGGTTTCATGCCTTCAACCGCTGCATTTTGTTCGGCATTAAATACCTTAGCAGCTTTAGCTTTAGCATTAGGCCCTTGAACGGCAATCATCGCCAGTTCAGAACGCTCGGTGATCACCACCTCGAAGCCTTTGAGCTCTTGTGCAATCCAAGCCAAATCTTTTTCACGGGTCGCAGAGTTAACCACAATACGGTAATGAGTATCACTAAGATAATAGGTGATAAGGTCATCAATCACGCCGGCATTATGATCTAGCATGCCACCGTAAAGCGCCTTACCTGGCACTTTAAGTTTAGCGACATCGTTTGCTAATAATTTGCGTAGAAAAGCACAAGCGTCAGTGCCTGTCACATCTACAACTGTCATATGAGACACATCGAACATGCCTGCGTCTTGACGAACCGCATGATGTTCTTCGATTTGAGAACCGTAATTCAGTGGCATATTCCACCCGTGGAAATCTACCATCTTAGCGTGTGATTCTAAGTGCTTGTTAAAGAGTACCGTTTTATTAACCATTATTATCTCGTTATGATTTTGCCCTTTCGGGTCTAACTAGGCGTAACTACACCGCTCTCTGTTCTCGCATTTTACTTCTGTATCAGAAGATCTGTAGAACAGAAACACCTCGCGTAAGGGGCATACGACCCAAATGTGGTGAAATTATACCTTGCATCACAGTTTTATATATAAGAGATTTTTCTAATCTGAATTCTTTGCCATTAGTTTTTCTTATGCAAAATATTTAGTTCCCTACATGTAAATAACATTTAAGAATAGCAATAGCGATGAAATATAAGGATTAATTTAATAATAACCTAATACACCTATTCTTGTTGGCACAACTTAGGCAGGCTATTTTTGTTACCTATAGCCTGTTGTATAAATAGTGTTTTCACAGGAGTAAGGTTATCAACCAAGTTTAAGCCAAAATCCCGTAGGGCTTTTTTAATCGGGTTGCTTCCTTCAAATAACTGTTTAAAGCCCTCCATCGCAGCGATCATCTCCAAAGCATCGGCCTTACGCCAGCGCTCGAGTGAGCGTAAGTTACTGTAATCACCGATATCTTTACCATTTAGCTTGAGTTCAGTTATGGTTTGTACTATTGCTGCGGCATCTAAGAAACCAAGATTGACACCCTGGCCCGCTAACGGATGTATGGTGTGGGCTGCGTCACCAGCCAGTAGCATACGGTGACGAGCAAAGTGACGGGCATAACGCATACGCAGCGGGAATGACTGTGGCTCTGATTCTAGCTGACACATTCCCATACGCCCATCAAATTCAGCGCTAAGGGTACGCTCAAATTCCTGCTTGCTCATCGCCAATAACTGTTTTGCCTTTGCCGGGGGTGCTGACCAAACAATGGAACATAAATTATCTTGATACAAGGGTAAGAAGGCCAAGGGACCATCTTTGAGAAACACCTGACGGGCAGTATCTTGGTGTGGGATTTCGGTACGAATGCTGGCAACCACGGCATCGTGGCCATAATCCCAGAAGGTCATGGGAATTTTACACTGCTCACGCACCCAAGAATTAGCGCCATCTGCGCCGATAACTAACGCGGCACTCATATTGTCGCCATTGTCCAAGGTCAACCAGGCCTCACGTTCACCAAAGGCGATCTTATCTAATTTGTGATTCTCAAGATGGGTGATTTTATCGAACTCCGCCGCCCGCTTAGACAGGGAGAAACGGATATTGTCATTTTCGATTATGTTGCCAAGATATCCTTCACCAAGCGTGTGGGCATCAAAGTCAATCTTACCCAAACTGTCCTTATCCCAGACTTGCATTTTCTGGTATGGGCTAACACGGGTATCATCCAAATAGCCCCAAGCACCTAAGTTTTGCAGTAAGCGTTGACTCGCCTTATTGATCGCGCTAACCCTGAGTTTGGCTCTGCCGGAGACTGCTTGAGACTCACCCGCATCGATAACTATCACACGCAGTTCATCCATCGCCAGTCCGATAGCGGTCGCTAAGCCCACCATACCGCCGCCAATAATTGCGACATCATAGGTTTGCATTGCACTGGAGTTTGTGTGCATCTCACTTCCTTCACTTAGATATAAAGCGTTATGGTTAAACTGCCCTTAATCAGAGTCAGCTTTTATATAGAGCGTGCTAACTTACCGACTTCCAGCCCATGGCTATTCTGGCTACCGACATTTTTAACGGTGGCAAGCAAGAGAGCAACCTTAAACCTAGGTTGCGGCCGACGACCAGAGGCCAATGGTCATTAGAAAAGCCACGCACTAAGCATTCTGTATTAATCATGGTGCTGTTTCTGTCTTTTTCACGGTTTTTAAGGTATGTGTGAGTCAAGTTAGCCGAGCCAAGATCCGCCGCTTCGCCTTCAACCTGCAATGTTTGTTTTATCACATCTAATAAACTCACAAGATCCCGCAAGCCTAAGTTAAAACCTTGTCCTGCAATGGGATGCAGGGTCTGCGCTGCATTTCCGATAAATACGGTTCTGTGATAGATGGGCCTTGGCATATGTGATATACGCAAGGGATAAGAAAAGCGCTTACCTACTTGAGTAAAACATCCAGCGCGAAAACCAAATGCTACCTGCAGTTCAGCTAAAAACTGCTCTTTAGATACCGCTAATAGACGTTTGGCTTCATCAGGATCAAGTGCCCACACCAGAGATACTCGTGAGTTTCCCTTGAGCGGTGTCATAGGCAATACGGCTAAAGGACCTGTATTCGTGAAGCGCTCAAACGCCCAATAATCATGGGGTTTATCAGTCTCAACGTTAGCGACTAGTGCCACTTGATCTAACTCAATCTGCTCTAAGGGTAAATGAAAAGCTTGCCTGACTTTGGAGTTAACTCCATCGGCGGCCACCAATAAGGATGTTTTGAGCTGAGTGCCATCATCAAGTGTCAGTAGTTGGCAATCTGACTGAGCTACTACATTGGCCAGTGTTCCCGGACAATAGAGCTGGATATCGCTAGCTTGTAGTTGCCGAAACAGCACCTGACCCACTCGCTCTAACTCCACAACTTGTCCTAGATCCTGTAAATGAAAGTCCTCGGCATTGAGCTCTGTCATGCCAAAATGTCCACGATCTGAGATATGTATGTTCTTTATAGGAGTGCCAAGATGCGCTAGCTTGGACCAGAGTTTCAGACGTTTCAGTTCGTATATAGAACCGTGGGCGATGGCGATAGATCTGGTATCGAATCCTGGATGTTTACTACCGGGATGTTGAGCTTCTACGAGGGCTATTTTGAGAGGACTTTTTAATTCTTCGCTCAATGCCTTTAAGCCTAAAGCTAAGGTCGCTCCAGCCATAGCGCCACCAACGATAGCAACATCGACCCTATGAGGTTCATGAATGTTCTGAGCCTGTAAACTTGTTGTATTAGTGTTTTTTTCTATATCAGCTGTCATTGGTTTTCTCTAATTTACCGCAACTGAAATATGCGTCACGGCAAGTCTAGATACAATAATGAGGGAAATATTTAGTGAAATACGTTAACTTCTGTTTGATTTGGATCGGTCAAATCAGGACCAAACTCAGAATAGCAGAGTAGTGCCGCCATTTTGGCAAACTCCATCAGTTCCATATAGGCCGATTCCGACTCTTCATCTTCGGCCACATCAAATTCAACTAGGGCAATATCCGCCAGATCTTTGATCACCTCCTGCACATCGGCGGAAGCCTTGTCGATCTTAGACTGCACCATAGCAAGACCCGTTAAAAAACTCTGAACCCATAGCGACAGAGCCTCGACACGTTTAGAAAGAGGTTCTTCCTCTTCCGGCAACATGGGTGAAAAACCAAATTCGATATCTGAGACTCTGGTTAAGGTATCTTGGTAGAGTTCCTCGATCAGCACTTGCAAAGATTCTGGCAGCGACTGACCATCATTCATCAATTCAAGCAAAGGCTTTATCCAGCTATCTTTCGACAGCTCTACACCACCACAAATAATCCCCACCAAGGCACCATGAACTTCAACTGGAGTTTGGCCAATGTCGGCCGTATTTAAAGCGGCTAATAAATTATCTATACGTAGAGAAGGAGGGGTTGCCATAACGGTTTCCACAAACTGAAAATACTCAGTCCATGCTAGCAGAAGTGAGACATACAACCAAATGAAACAAAGTGCTAAAATTTATGCACTGATATTTATAAAATTCAATTAAGCTCGATCTTAGCTAATTAATAGTATTTAACCAATATAGCTCACCTTAAGAGTCACTTATGTTGCACTTTACAATTTAGACCGATATAGTCCGCTCAAGAACCAATAATCAGGACTCTTCTCGACATGAGTAGCCATGCTATTGAAATTAGCTTACTAGGCCGTACATACTCCATCGCTTGCCCGCAAGGACAAGAGAAAACATTGCAGCACGTGGCGCAGAAACTCGAAATTCAATTGAATTCACTTAAAACACGAACAAATAATTTGAGTCGTGAAGAAATAGCCATCATGGCTGCGTTGAATACTGGTTATGAATTACTGGAAGAACAGCAAAAAAATCAAGATTACAACAAGCAAATGGATGAAAAAATTGGCCTGCTACAGGCAACATTAGAGGACGCACTCATTGAGTGTTCGGTAAAAGAAGTTTAAACTGTAAGAAGAATAAATAGTATGTGGTTAACATAAGTTGTTTTTAGCTTTTACTCAAATACCAATACTCGAGAATCAGCATCCAAATTTACATCTGAAAGGCTTTACATTGCGATAGTAAAGGTAAGCATTTCAGATAACCAGTTTTGTTCCCTGGTATACGCGTCAGTCGGCAATGTCCCTGTGCCGATATTTACATACCCAGGATGAATGCTTTAATGACATTGTGCAAGCTCGGCTCGTACCGAGAAGCCTTAGGAATTAATCATTTACCCGCCTTGAACCTACGGTTCAAGGGCTACGCCGGCAACGGTATTTTGGGGAGCAATTTAATAATGAAGGCTCTAGGAACTA
>JBAHZX010000109.1:0-14820 GCA_037132815.1 Shewanella sp. | reverse complement strand
TCTGGTGGCAGTCAGAAATAGCGAGTCCGACTCGTTATCGTGGTCAAGTCACCGCTCCCCTTATCGTACCAGATTGGCTGCAATGGAATTGGAACTGGAATGGTGACAGTAATGGATCCTTGTCTGATCCAAGAGCCAGTGCCTTTTTTGGTGTTTACCGAGGTCATGATAAGGTGATCTCTTGGCGAGAGGTTAACTAGTCATTCAGTGCTTCTTAGTTTTATCGATCTATACCTGCTCTACTTCAGTCTGCTCTAAACCTGCACTTTGAAGTAGCATGGGTATAAAAGGGTCAGGAAGCTTTAGTTTGTATTCAATAGATCTCATAATTAAAATCTTGGATGCCCTCTATAATCTTACTCGCTGATTATCATCTCTTTTAAAATCATATTGCCAGAATTACTTTTTTATCTTTCGCTCGGCCTTTTTCCGCCTTCGCTCAACTTCTTCGTGACGCCCGCTTAACTTCTGTTTGACTTTTGCTTAACCCAGCGTTAACTTGTGGTTAGCTTTTTTGTGACTTGCATTCGGCTTTAATTTCCAGTTTTTATGCATATTGATACTTAAATTTGGCTAATAATTTAGACGTTCACCGGAAGATACTAATCAGTAGGCTAACCTCATATGAGTGAGCTATACCCGTTGTATGCTCACTCTTCAGCGTAGATATTTATCACTTAGCTAGCTTCATCGAATACATATAGTACCGCCATGATTCGAAGGGGTGATTTAGGTAAAATTAATAAACGTATTGCTTATCTGAAGGCAATCAAAATAGGTGAATTGAGTGGGTTGTCGACCATTATTGCTCTTAGTGCTTATCAGCTTTATCTCTGCATCGGTTTGTTTGGATGTGTATGCATTCGGAGAGATCGATGAATCTGTCTATTTTCCCTCGGTTGCTCAAGGTCATCATGGTAATAATAACAATAGTTGCCATGGGGTTAATGACCCACAATTTAAGCAAACTGATTCAGTCAGAATTAACGGCACTTTGGGTGATGATTTAGCTTTTTGTACTACTAATAATTTAACGGATGGTTTACCCACTGACGGCTGCGATACGGCATCTGAAGGCGATCGCTACTGCACGGTGACAGGAAGCGATTTTAGGGGAGTGCCCACAAACGGCAACAATGCGTTTAAGCTCAGTGATGAGGCCGGAGGGGAGATCGTTGAATGTGCCGATGGTGATGAATTTATACTCGGTGATGACAGTGATAGCCAATTCGGAAAAATTTCAGTTGATAGTGCCTGTACTGTTACATTTTCAGCTGATTATACAGAATACAGAGTAAAAAATATTTTAGCGGGTGGAGGCGCAACCATAGTATTTATGTCCGGTGATTATTTTGTTGAAGAATTAAAGCTAAGTCAAAACAGTCATCTTATTGCCCATGGTGATGTGCGAATTTTTGTGAAATCTGGGATTGAAATAGACAGTGGTAGCATTAATGAGTCTGGCTCAGGTCATGTTTTATTGTTCGGTTATGACAGCATAAAGCTAAGCAGTGCGACGGTTATCAAGGCGAATATTTATAGTGATGGTGATATTTATATGAATGATTCGAGTACGGTATACGGCCGGGTAACTTCTCGCTATTTAGAGATGAATAACCAGAGTGTAATAAATGATGCGAATTTTGCAGCACCTTCGCTTAACCACTATCGAATCGAATTCTCATCGGGTGCCCTCAGTTGTACCAGTAAAGATATTACCATCAAGGCTTGTGCTGATGATGACTGTACGAGTGAGTTTAACGATATAGCGAGTGTCGAACTCACCAAAGATGGTGTTGTGTATAGCAATAATGAGTTCTTGGGGAGTACATCGGCGTCGCTTTGGCATACATCTGGTGGCACCGTGACGGTAGGGCTTGGTAGTACACTTCCTCTAGGGGGCTATTTTTGTTACATCAATGGAATAGAGGTCGCTAATACGAATTGTATTCTGGATTATGCAGATGCGGGTTTTATTGTTGATATTCCCAATGAATTATCAAATAAGGTTCAGCAGGATCTGGAAATCACTGCAGTGAAGATAAATGAGGCCGACTTACTCTGTGTGCCGACATTTCAGGGTGTCAGTAAATCATTAAACTTCTGGAGCGACTATATTAGCCCTGGTGGGGCAGATAGGCCTGCCAGTCTCCCCGTCTTTATTGATGATATTGCGATCGGTCAATCTGCTTTAGCGGCGACTCCTGTAATATTGGCTTTCGATAATGTGGGAAAAGCCACATTTAAGCTTAATTATGCCGATGCCGGAAGACTTGAACTTAAGATTAATTATACTGCAGTTACAGGTGACGAAGATGAAGGTCTGGAGATGGAGGGCTCAGATACTTTTGTGCGTTACCCTGTTGGTCTCTGTCTGAGTCCTGAGGCCCGTTGTGAGGATGCGGATGATTATAAAGATTGCGATGGATTTAAAAAAGCGGGTGAAACCTTCGAATTATCGATTCAGGCCATGGCTTGGCAATCGGATAGTGACTTAGATTTCTGTGATAACTTACCGACAGCAAACTACGTTCAATCAAATATCAGTTTGTCTGCCAAGCTTATAGCACCTGCTGATGGTAGTAATGGCACTACAGGGCTTTTGGCCTATAAACACACGGCTCAGAGTGACAGTATTAATCTGTTGTTTCAGTCTATAGATGAGGTGGGGGTATTTACCTTCACAGCTACTCCGCCGCTTGACGGCTATTTAGGCGAGGCAATTACCATCCCTGCCGCTGAGAGTGAGCCTGTTGGTCGTTTTTACCCCAGTGACTTTAAAGTCTACGATTATGGCATTATGCCAGCTTGTATGGCGGGCCTGTATAGTTATATGGATGAACCCTTTAGACTCAATTTGTCTGTTCGTGCTAGGAATGTTGCTGGCAACACCACCGAAAATTACTACGATGATTTTGCCTCTGGTTCGGCATTTTTAGTGGCAGAAAATAATGGTAATGGTATTGACCTGCAGTCTCGAATTTCTGGTTTTCCCAGCTTAGTATGGAGCAAGTCAGATCTTGGGGTGCAAAATATTGACGATGACATACTCTTTTCTAGGCAGCACGACGGGTTAGCCGATGGGCCTTATTCTCTTTTGGATATAGGTCTTAGAATACTCGATGATGATGGTGTCTCGGTTGACGGTACAGATATGAATGCGGCCACGGGGGACATTTGTGGAGCATCAAATAGTTGCAATGCGAAGCGCTTGTCGAGTCAGCATTTGAGGCATGGGCGTATAGTGATGCAAAATGCCTACGGTCCAGAAACTGACACCTTGAGAATGCCAATAACGGCAGAGTATTGGAATGGCACTCAATGGCGGGTGAATACATTAGATGAGTGTACCGATATTATTTCGGCAATACTTCCGACAACAGGGGTAGATTATGATCCCGCACTCGCTACGGGCCAGACGGTGACGCGCAGTGGTGGGACTCCATTCTCTGAAGGTCGATTTGAATTGTTGTGGCAATCTTTAATCGCGACGCCTCATCGCTATCGTGGTCAAGTCACAGCCCCTCTTGCTGTGCAAAATTGGTTACAGTGGAATTGGAATTGGAATGGTGAAATTGAGAGTAATGGAGCCTTGTCAGATCCAAGAGCCAGTGCCTTATTTGGACACTATCGTGGTCACGATAAAGTGATCTATTGGCGAGAAGTGGAATAGTGATAGGTCCAGATAAGTGGCTTCAAAAAGCTTTTCTGCCACATTCGCAAGTATACACGTTCAACCTCAGCTCGCTCTGAAGTCTGCACTTTGAAGTCGAATGGGTTTAAGCGCCCCCTGAGGAGAAAGTTGGTATTTTTTTGCCCTTTTACTATGATTATTAAAAATAAATCACTTCAATTAGCAAATGTTAACCTCATCGCTCTTGTGTCATCGGGGTGTCGTTGTTAAAGTTAGCTGATTTTTTACTTTTCGGACTCGACAGAGACAGGCTGGTTACATGTTCAATAAGCTACGTGGCATTTTTTCTAATGATCTTTCAATCGATTTGGGTACGGCTAACACCTTAATTTATGTTCGTGATGAGGGCATTGTACTTAATGAACCCTCAGTGGTGGCTATTCGTAGTGAGCGAGGGAATAGTGGACAGAAGTCCGTTGCGGCTGTCGGTACAGAAGCTAAGCTGATGTTGGGTCGTACTCCGGGCAATATTCAGGCTATACGCCCGATGAAAGACGGCGTGATTGCCGATTTCTATGTGACAGAGAAAATGTTACAGCATTTTATTAAGCAAGTGCACAATAACAGTTTTTTTCGCCCAAGCCCGAGGGTTTTGGTTTGTGTTCCCGTAGGGGCTACACAGGTCGAACGGCGTGCGATTCGTGAATCTGCTATGGGTGCTGGCGCACGTGAAGTTTTTCTAATAGAAGAGCCAATGGCTGCGGCGATCGGTGCGGGTCTCCCCGTTTCTGAAGCAATGGGTTCGATGGTGGTCGATATTGGTGGTGGTACGACCGAAGTGGCAATCATCTCACTTAATGGTGTGGTGTATTCATCTTCTGTTCGTATCGGGGGTGACAAGTTTGATGATGCCATCATCAACTATGTACGTCGCAACTACGGAAGTCTGATTGGTGAAGCGACTGCCGAACGTATTAAGCATACTATTGGCACCGCCTATCCGGGTGATGAAGTATTAGAGATAGAAGTTCGTGGTCGTAACTTAGCCGAGGGTGTACCGCGTAGCTTTACTCTGAATAGCAACGAGATTTTAGAAGCGTTGCAAGAGCCTTTATCTGGTATTGTCAGTGCTGTGATGGTTGCATTAGAGCAATCTCCACCGGAATTGGCTTCTGATATCTCTGAGCGTGGCATGGTGTTAACCGGTGGTGGTGCATTGATCCGCAATCTGGAACGTTTGTTAATGCACGAAACAGGTATTCCAGTGATGATTGCCGATGACCCATTAACCTGTGTTGCTCGAGGTGGCGGTAAGGCGTTAGAGATGATCGATATACATGGTGGTGATCTCTTCTCCGAAGAAAACTAATAGAGTGAGAGGCGGTGTAGACCGCCTTAATTTACTGTTGCTCATTATCGCCACAGATTGTAAAGATTTGGTATTGTTTTTATGATCCCTTGAATACTAATTAGTACTTCGAAATCATTTATAGTTTTTTATGAAGCCCATTTTTACGCGTGGTATTTCAAATCAGTTTAGGTTAGCTCTGGCAATTATTTTGTCGGTGATTCTCATCGTGGCCAATAACCGGCTCGATCCTGTTCGTCAATCTATCTCTTCTGTTCTAAGCCCACTTCAATATGTTGCCAATGTTCCCGGCATTCTGCTCGATTGGGCTGCCGAGAGCTTGGCGACCAGAAACATGTTAACTAAACAAAACAAATACCTATTGCATCAACAACTACTGTTGAGTGAGCGCCTGCAGCGTTTCGAGCATTTAAGGCAGGAAAATGATCGTCTGCGTGGCTTGCTGGGTTCTCCTGTGCATATGGATGACAAGAAAATGGTTGCTGAAGTGATGGAAGTCGCCAGCGATCCTTTTCATCAATATGTGGTGTTAAACCAAGGGCAAAGAGCGGGTGTGTTTGTTGGCCAGCCAGTGGTGGATTCACAAGGTGTTGTTGGTCAAGTGGTGCAAGTCAGCGAGTTTATCAGTCGAGTATTACTTATCTCAGATGTCACTCATGGTATACCTGTTCGCGTAACACGTAATGATGTGCGATTCGTGGTGAATGGCACCGGTATTCTCGATGAACTGGAACTCAAATTTGTGTCAAAAAGCACCGATATTCGTGTCGGTGATCTGCTGGTATCATCCGGATTAGGGAATCGTTTTCCCGAAGGCTATCCAGTCGCTAGAGTGATGAGTGTGATAAAAAATGATGGCCAGAGCTACGCTTCTGTCACGGCTCAACCATTAGCGGCATTAGATCGTATTCGATATCTGCTACTTATTTGGCCTGACGAGCCAGAGCACCTAGAAAATCCTATCAACGATATTCCTGCACTATCATTCAATGATGAAAAACTTAAAGCCACGCAAGGGGGCAGCGAATGAGCATGTATGTTGCCAATGGTCGCTGGGTAGTCTGGTTAAGCTTCCTCGCTGCGATGCTATTACAGATTATGCCCTTGCCTGATATTGTCGAAGTGTGGCGCCCCGATTGGCTATTACTGGTTATTATTTATTGGGCCATGGCATTACCCCATAGATACAATATTTTGTTAGCTTTTGCATTAGGAGTCATGTTAGATATTTTACTGGGAGCACATTTGGGTATTCGTGCACTCTCTATGTCGTTAGTCGTTTATGTGGTGGTACTTCATTTTCAGCGACTGCGTAACTTTCCTATGTGGCAACAAGCCTTGGTTATTGCCAGCCTTGTCTGTCTGTACCATATGGTGGTGTTTTGGACCCAGTTTGTGGTGTCGACAGCCTTTTTTGATATGAGCCTATTTTTCCCTGCTTTCTCTAGCTTGATTATCTGGCCTTGGGTGTTTTGGATGTTACGTCGTTTACGGCGCTTATATAAGGTGAGGTAGGCATGGCTTTTTCGGGACGATTGATATTGGCTTCGGCCTCCCCGCGTAGAAAGGAGATATTGACTCAGTTAGGTTTTTCACGAGCAGATTTTAATTTTACGACCTTGACGACGGATATAGATGAGAGTCACCTCTGTGGTGAAACGCCTCAAGTGTTCGTGTTGCGTTTGGCAGTAGAAAAGGCTCTGGCAGGATTTAATTTGTGCCAAGCCGAGGGCTCTTTCATTGTACTTGGTTCCGATACCATAGTGGTCTTAGGCGATAATATTTTAGGTAAACCTGTCGATGAAACGGATGCCTTACAGATGTTATCTCAGCTATCAGGCAAGGTTCATCGTGTGATGACGGCTGTAGCGCTAACTGATGGCAGTAAGACAGCAACCCGTCTAGTTGAGACAAAGGTTAAATTTTGCTCGCTAACAGAGCAGGATATTTTGGCTTATATTGCTACTGGTGAACCTATGGACAAAGCTGGTTCTTATGGTATTCAGGCCCTAGGGGGTAGCTTTGTCGAGCGTATAGATGGCAGTTATTCGGCTGTAGTGGGCTTACCTATGGTAGAGACCCGAGAGCTGTTGCAAGAGATGAATATTTTATAACGTTATAGGTTTAAGAACTTAAAATCTGATTAAGAGTGAGTGCAAATATGAGCCACATCATCAAAAACAGAGTACAGAAAAAAATTGGTTCTGAACTACTGATTAATGTGACTCCCACCGAAGCAAGAGTCGCCTTGGTTGAACATGGTGTGTTGCAGGAAGTCCATATTGAGAGACGGATGAAGCGCGGTCTGGTGGGCAATATTTATAAAGGTAAGGTGAGTCGTGTTTTGCCAGGTATGCAGGCGGCATTTGTAGATATTGGCTTAGACAAGGCGGCCTTCTTACATGCCTCTGACATCGTACCTCATACCGAGTGTGTTGCCGATGTCGAAAAGGGTAATTTCGTGGTACATGATATTGCTCAATTGGTAAGGCAAGGCCAAGATATCATGGTACAAGTGGTAAAAGATCCTTTAGGTACCAAAGGTGCTCGTTTAACGACGGATATAACCTTGCCTTCTCGATATTTGGTGTTTATGCCAGGATCGAGCCATATCGGAGTGTCTCAGCGTATCGAATCCGAGGAGGTTCGTGCCCGCTTGAAAGGGTTAACTCAGCCCTTTGTCGATGAAGATGGCGGTTTTATCATTCGCACCGCTGCCGAGAGTGCCGGTGAGCAAGAGTTAGTTCAGGATGCTGCATTTCTTCGCCGAGTGTGGGCCAAGGTCTGTGAGCGCCGTAAGCGTCCAGGTGTTTCCTTGCTGTACCAAGATTTAGCACTGCCTGTGCGCATCGTACGTGATTTTGTCGGTACCGAACTGGATCAAATTCAGGTGGATTCTAGCCAGACTTTCGATGAATTACAGATATTTACCCAAGAATTCATGCCTGAGATTGCCGACAAAATTGAGCACTATTCAGGTCCTGTACCTATTTTCGATCTCTATGATGTTGAAAATGAAGTGCAGCGAGCGCTGGGACGCAAAGTTGAGCTAAAATCTGGTGGCTATTTGATCATCGATCAGACCGAGGCCATGACTACGGTGGATATCAATACCGGGGCGTTTGTCGGTCATCGCAATCTCGAAGATACCATCTTCAATACTAACCTCGAAGCAACTAAAGCCATCGCACGCCAGCTTAGGTTACGTAACCTAGGGGGCATTATCATCATAGATTTTATTGATATGTTAGAAGTGGAGCATCAAAAGCGTGTGCTTAACAGCCTGAAATTGGCATTATCTATGGATAGGGTTAAAACCAATGTGAGTGGTTTCTCCGGTTTAGGCTTAGTAGAGATGACTCGTAAACGTACCCGAGAAAGTTTAGAGCATGTCTTGTGTGGGGAGTGTCCAGTATGTATAGGCTCCGGCAGCCTGAAAACAGTTGAGACGGTATCATATGAGATCTTCAGAGAGATCATCAGGCTCAACCGCTGTTATGACGCAGATGAATTTTTAGTGTATTGCTCACCTGGGGTTTATCACAGCCTGACGGGCGAAGAGAGTCATCTAGTGGCCGAACTTGGTGTCTATATTGGTAAGCAAGTCAAACTTCAAAATGAGACTATGTATGCTCAGAATAAATTTGATGTGGTAATAATCTAGTGTCTGGTAAATTTAGTTTACGAAAGTTCAGCCGGTTCTGCTGGCAAGTTTTAGCGATCACTCTGGTGTTATTTGCACTGGTGGTGAGCCTATTTCGTGGACTTTTACCCCAACTCGATGAAGTTAGAACTGAGCTGGTTAAATATGTTGAACAACAATATCAAGTAGAGGTTTCTGTTGGCTCGTTGAGTGCAGAATGGCAGGCTTTTGGGCCTGCGTTAACGGTAAGTAAACTGGTCATCCCCCCTCAAGATAATCTGCCGTTTACCTTAGAGGTGAACAATGTACATATTAAATTTAATTTCTGGAAAAGTCTGTTTACGGCTTCACCCCAAATCGGCAATGTGATCTTTGACGGTGTCCATGTTGCCCTAGACTTAGATAATCTCAATGAGACTAATTCTGCTACTTATGCTCAAGACTCGGATAGTGATTGGTTGTATCGGCTCTTACTGGAGCAGTTGGGCCGTTACTCTATTAAACAGGCCAGCTTGCAGATCATAAGTAAGAAGCATAATTTTCACCCGATATTTATAAAAGATCTTAAGTGGTCTAACTCTTCTAATCGTCATCGTGGTCAAGGTAAACTCTATCTTGACGAAGATGCGTCACAAGTAGAGCTATTGTTATTGCAAATCGATATTAGTGGTAGTGGCCATAGGCCTGACGAGCTTAAGGGACAAGTCTATTTAGCCGCTCAGTCTTTAGATTTGGGGGAGTGGGCTTCTAGGCAGACTAATCCCTACGATGATAAGGCTAAGCTGGAATTAGAGGGAGTAGTAAACCTGCAAGCTTGGTTTAACTTAGGTAACCGCAGTATCGAATCTAGCCTCGTCGAATTTTCTCCCAGTTGGCTGGAATGGTCGCTCAATGATCAACCACAGCGTTTCGGGGTCCAGAGCGGACAGTTGGAGTGGCTACCGACGATAACCGGTTGGCGTCTCACCAGCTTGGATCTCGCTTTTGAGTCTAATCAGCAAGCTTGGCCTGAGTTTGTCTTTGTTGCCGAGAGGCGAGAATTAGATTTATTTGTTTATCTTAATCGGCTCAATACCGACTCTCTTTTACCTCTGTTGCCCTTGATGCCGGGAATGGAGTTAGCGGGCTTAAAAAAATGGCAGCAGCTAAATCCTCAAGGTGCAATTGAGTCAATCAAACTGACAAAACGAGAGGGTCAAGCTCCTCGACTGGCTTTATCCGTAGACCAGCTGACTTGGTTGCAAGATGGATCCATTCCGGGAAGTGCCCCCATAGACTTTAAATTTGGTTGGGAAAATGAGTCTCTCTTTCTCTCGGCGCCGAAGCAAAATTATCAATTAGATTTTGGCGGTGGGTTTAAACAGCCCATATCTCTTACTGGAGAAGCCTTAGAGGCTAAGTATGATCTCACCACTCAGACGATACTGATCCCTCAGCTTAAGCTGAGTAATGAGGATGTCGCTGTCGATGCTTCAATAAAATTAGAGTTGAAAGAGAAAATTCATCTGGCTCTACTGTCAACACTACAGGTTAATGATGTCACCGATGTGGGTAATTACCTGCCTCTGAACGGTATGAGTCAAGGTCTGATCGATTACCTCGAGGCTGGATTAATCGCAGGCCATATTCAAGATGGTCGAGTGGTGTGGAATGGCAACTTGAGTGATTACCCATATCTAGACCATTCTGGCGTGTTCCAGGCCAACTTTACCTTGGAAGAGGCTGAATTTAGCTTTCAACCTGATTGGCCTGCAGTGACAGATTTGAGTCTGATGGCACAGTTTGAAAATGAAGCTATGCTACTTACTATAGAGCGAGGTCATTTGTTAGATGTGGTTATCGATGATGCCGAGATAAGTATTCCTCAATTAGGGGCGAGATCACTGCTGCAAGTTAAGGCTGATTTAACAACCTCAGGTAAAGCCGCGACCCAAGTCATACAAGCTTCTCCACTGGCTGATTCTGTTGGGTCGACTTTAGCCGTGGTGCAGATAAATGGTGAGATATCGGCATCATTGGATCTTGATATTCCTTTGTACGAGGCGCAGGCTGGGGAATTAGTCGAAAAAGAGATGCGCGGTTTAATCACTTTCAATAAAACACCCATTTATATCACGGAACCTGGGGTATTGCTCGACCAATTGACTGGACAGGTGAGTTTCCTTAACGAAGTCGTTAAAGGAGAGGAAATTTCAGCCTTACTGTATCACCAACCCATTTCTTTGGCATTTGATACGGACTATGTTGGTAGCAATTATGGCCTAAATTTAGATGTGATGGGAGACTGGTCACTCGCTGATTTATCAGAAGAACTAAACAACCCCCTGCAAGATTTTTATTCTGGCGACATCAGCTGGGGTGGTGCTATGACCTTAGTTATCGACCCATATGGCTATCGCATACAGGCACAGGTCAAGACAGATTTAATAGGCGCAGAGCTGGATCTTCCAGCACCATTTGCTAAGGAAAAAGATGAACTAAGAAGGCTGACGGTCGAGTTGATTGGTGATAATAAACAATTGTCTCTAGGCATTAAACTCGGCAAACAGATGGAGTTTTGGGGAGAGTTCAATCAAGAGTCGGGTCATCGTCTTGCTCATTATGACCTTTTATTAGGGCGTTTGTTTAAGCTTGGCGACCGATTGAGGAAGAATCAGGGCCATCTGCAGATAGATATAGAACAGACAGAATTAGGCCCTTGGCTACCCATGATAAATACATTTATTGCTGACTCTAAGGTGAGTGATGTCGCTAAAATTATAGATGAGATGGGACTGACTGGCGTCGAGTCGGGTTTAGACATTCAAGCCAATATTGCGAGTGTAGCACCTGAACAACTAAGTTCACCGGCATCCTTTTTTCCGCCCCTGAACAGCCTGCAAGCCAATATTGCTGACTTTAACGTGATGGGGCAAACCTTAGTCAATTTAAAAATGACAGCCTATCCGACACCTGACAGTTGGCGTTTTCAGGCAAGCTCGAATGAATTTGACGGCAGAGTTGATTTCTATCCAGACTGGGCGACCCAAGGGCTTAAATTAGTGGCAACTAAGTTCCATCTTGCCCCCCATTTTAAAGCGCAGAAAGATGCAAATTTTAAAACCAATACAGTGTTGGAAAACCTGCCCCCTTTAGCCTTAGATGTTGATGAATTTTCTTTCTATGGTCGCCCCTTAGGGCATTTGGTCTTTCAGGCTTCCCCTAAAGGAAATAGTTATCAAATTCAAACGCTGTCACTAACTACTCCAGAGATTAAATTGAGGGGGGAGGGCATTTGGCTGAATGATAATCACGAAAACGTGACTCAATTAGATATGACATTAACCGCGACAAAGTTTGATGCGATATCGGCAATTGTTGATACCGACCCAGGTTTAAAAGACGCACCTGTTGAGGTCAATGCAGAAATATCTTGGCAAGGTGCGCCCTATCAGTTTGCGCTAGAAAGCCTCAATGGCCGAGTGATGTTCGAGTTAGGAAAGGGGCATCTCTCTGAAGTCAGTGATCAAGGTGCCAGAATATTCTCGCTGTTTAGTCTGGACTCGTTATTGAGAAAGCTGTCTCTGGATTTTACCGATGTATTTGGTGAAGGCTTATATTTTAATTCATTTACTGGCACTCTAAATATTGATAATGGTGTGGTTAAAACCCATGATACCGAGATGGATGCAGTAGCGGGTAATATGAAGGTCAGAGGTTATACCAACCTGATGACGGGAAGCTTGAACTACGATATTCGCTTTGTGCCTCAACTGGCATCGAGTGTGCCCACGGTTGTTTTTTTGACCACCGGAGGTTGGACACTTGGGCTGGGTGCGTTTGCACTGACTAAAGTATTAGAGCCCGTGATTGAAGTGATTTCTGAGATACGTTTTCAGTTAACCGGCACCATGGCCGAGCCTAAGCTGGAAGAGATTGGACGTAAGAGTAAAGAGATAGAAATCCCTAAGTCTGCGCTACCTCGTGAAAAAGAGGATCCTCAGTCCACTGGAAAGCCTCAGCAGAGTGACCAATCTCAGTTCGATAGTGATTCTCACCTTAATCAAGAGCCTGTGAAAAAAGAGGAAATACAGCTGAGAAAGCTAGATTCAGGAGTCGAAATTCCAGCAACAAACGTAATACAGATGCCAAGCTTTAAAGAGAGTGAGCGTATAGGTAAGGAGCCAGAAGATGCAGATCAACCTACTTCAGTGCCAAAGCAGTCAAGATGTATCCAAAAATCTGGAGTATATCGAGTCGCAGCTTAGTCAGCTTCCTAGAGTCAAAGGCGAGTTGCAACTGGTGGTTCTGCCAGAATGTTGTCTGCTGTTCGGAGGCCATGAAAATCAGCAACTCGAGCATGCAGGCGATCATCAATCCAACTCTTTTAAAACGGCACTCGCAGATCTGGCGCGTTGTCATGATATTTATCTCGTGGCGGGAAGTATCCCTGTTGCTACTGGTAATGGTCGCGTCTATAACCGAACCTATATGTTTGATAATCAAGGTGTAGTATTGGGTCAATACGATAAAATACACCTGTTCGATGTTGATATTGCTGATGGGACCAAAAAATATCGTGAGAGTGATACTTTCTGCGCTGGAGATAAAATTAGTGTAATCGACACCCCCTTTGGTAAGTTAGGCTTCGCAATATGTTACGATCTGCGTTTCCCCGATCTATTCAGAGCCATGAGATTAGCTGGAGCCGAACTGATTGCCCTTCCTGCAGCCTTCACTAAAGTGACAGGAGAGGCTCATTGGCAAACCTTGATCCAGGCTAGGGCGATAGAGAATCAGTGCTTTATTCTTGCGGCGGCTCAATGGGGACGCCATAATCAACGGGGGCGGGAAACTTGGGGCCAGAGTATGGTTGTCGACCCATGGGGACGCATTAACGCCCAGAAGATGACAGGTTGTGGCTGGGTCCAGTCGAAGCTGGATAGAGATGAAATGATAAAGATCAGGCAGCAAATGCCAGTAACCAGTAATAACCGATTTGCAGAGCCAAAATTACAAAACCGAGATGTAAGTCTATAAAAAGCAGATATTCAGTGTCTTATAAAAATTTAGTACAAATAGAGAGTAATTAATGCCATTTTTAACCCAAGTAGAGCAGAGCCTTTTACAAGATGGACTTTCACTGGATGACCTGCAGGGGTACCTCAAACTCATTCATCAACATGAGGTCGATTTTTCTGATCTTTATTTTCAGGGTAGTCGTCACGAGTCTTGGGTATTAGAAGATGGCATAGTTAAAGAGGGCAGTTTTCATATTGAGAGAGGCGTTGGTGTCAGGGCCATTAGCGGTGAAAAAACCGGCTTCGCCTATGCCGATGAAATCACCCCCGCTGCATTAACCGCATCAGCCGAGGCAGCTCGCAGTATCGCAACTCATGGTGGTGAAAGTGGTGCGGTGCAAGCCTGGAAACGTAAAGAAATAAAGGCCCTGTATCAAAATGCCGATCCTATTGCAGCGATGGAAGAGGTCAAAAAGATCGCACTGCTTAAGCAGGCCGATGCTTATATTCGTAGCTTAGATAATCGTATTATTCAGGTGGTTATTAGCCTATCTGGTGTACACGAAGAGATACTCGTTGTGGCGAGCGACGGTACATTGGCAGCCGATATTCGACCAATGGTTCGTTTCAATTGCAGCGTTATTCTGGAAGCAAATGGTAAACGTGAAAGTGGTGCCAGTGGTGGTGGTGGACGTCACGATTATCAGGTCTTAATGGAGACTGATGATACGGGCCTGCCCGTTTGTTTCGATTTTGCTCGTGAGGCGGTGAGACAAGCCTCGGTTAACTTGACCGCAGTAGATGCTCCAGCTGGTGAAATGCCGGTGATCTTAGGCCCTGGCTGGCCAGGTGTATTACTGCATGAAGCGGTTGGCCACGGCTTAGAAGGAGACTTCAACCGTAAAGGCAGCAGTGCATTCAGTGGTAAAATTGGCCAACAGGTTGCCTCCAAACTGGTTACCGTGGTCGATGATGGAACTCTGGTAAATAGGCGTGGATCCTTAACTATCGATGATGAAGGTGTGCAGACTCAGAAGACGGTGCTGATTAAAGATGGGATCTTAAAAGGCTATATACAGGATAAGTTAAATGCGCGTCTTATGGGTGAGCAGTCAACGGGTAACGGACGTCGTGAATCTTATGCACATTTGCCTATGCCAAGAATGACCAACAC